>JAPUEV010000254.1 GCA_027492415.1 Ignavibacteria bacterium | reverse complement strand
CATTGTGAATTTACTTTTAGGTCTCTACCTGATAAGGACAGGCAGGAAAACCAAAAGCCTCATACTTATTGCTGACGGCAAACATGTTATGACAGATTCTATTACAAGCTTTGGAGCAGTAGCAGCGTTAATACTGGTACTTGTAACCGGAATAAGGATCTTTGATCCAATTGTCGCTATTATTTTAGCTCTGAATATTTTATGGACAGGTAAACATCTTGTGCGTGAATCAATAGGCGGGCTGATGAATGAAAATGATGATAAGATAATTAACGCAATTGCAGATGACCTTGAAGAAAAAAGGAAAAATTACCCTGACTGGATAGATGTTCACCGCTTGAGGTACTGGAAATCCGGTGATAAGTATATGGTGGATTTCCATTTGATAGTGCCGTATTACAAATCAGTCAGTGAAAGCCACCAGACAGTAGATACGCTGGAGCGTGAAGTTATTAATGCTCTTAAGACGAAGGAAGTTGAATCATTGATACATTTAGACCCCTGCAATCCAAAATGCTGCCATATCTGCAGTATGCCTGAGTGTCCAGTACGCAAAGAGCAAATGACCACATACATCAAGTGGGAAGGTAAAAAGATAACCGAGCTTCCGAATTATGATATTGATGATGTAAGCGAAGAAATGGCTACTTAAGTATTATCATTTTCTTTGTATCCACAAAATCCCCTGCTGTTAACTTATAAAAATACACACCGCTTGGCAATTCTGATGCATTAAAATCTACTTCATATATTCCGGGTTTCAGGTTTTCATTTACAACTGCGCGGACTTCCCTGCCTAAGATATCAAATACATTCAGGTAGACGACCCGCCGGGTCGTTTCTACATTCAGGGGAATTTCAAATTTGATTTTTGTTGAAGGATTAAATGGGTTTGGATAATTTTGGTGAAGTGAAAAATGTTGAGGGATTACTGATGAAATAGGTTGAATTCCAATTGGTTGGGAATATTTAAGCAGTAGGTAATCGTAATCACCTGTAGTAATGTATGAAAGGTATGAACCCGAAATAAAAATATCGCCGTTTGACATTGTTTTAATTTTACTTCCGCCTTCAGTAATATTACTTGTCGTACTATCAAAGTTAATTTTCCAAAGCACATTACCTTCTGAATCATATTTTATTGATGTCATAACTCTACCAAAAACAGGTTGCAATGAACTTGATCCTGTAACATATACATTGTTGTTATTATCCAATGATATACCATAAGCATTATCATCTGAACCAAATGGATTATTATAATATTTTATCCATTTTGTCAAACCGTTTGAATCGAGCTTTACTGTCATAAAATCAGATGAACTGGTGACACCTGCAGTACCAGTTAAATAAATATTTCCTGAAGGATCTATAATATTTGATATTGGACGGTCATGCTGATTCCCCGGTGAAGAATTTTTTGTTGACCACTTCTTATTACCAAATTTATCATACTTCACTGTAATAAAATCATCTAAAGTTCCATTGTACCCGCAAATACCGCTGATAATGATATTACGGTTACTATCCAGTGAAATAGAGCTAGTACCAAATGATACTATTTGAGAATCTAAATAATTTCTCTCCCAGTCAAGGTCCCCGTTCAAATTGTATTTCAAAAGCACTAAGTTTTGCGAAGAGTATCCTGCGATATATATTGACTGATCTCTATCACAGACAATTTTGGTTCCATAATCATTAGTATTGTTTGGGGAATTATATGTTCTCACCCATTCCTGTGTACCATTTCCGGAATATTTTATAGTTATACAGTCTGTAAGATAGTTTCCTCCACTATTGAATATAGTCGTATATCCCGTTACATAAATGTTTCCCCTAGCATCAATAGCCATATCAAATAAATCATCCCAATCGTGCAATGTACCGTCATACCTATTCTGCCAAAGTTCTGTACCAACAGAAGAATATTTTATAACTAACAGATCCATTTTAGATGAAGCACCGCCATTACTTCTTCCTCCAACAATAACATTGTTATTACCATCTACCAAAACTCTAATAGCAATATCCATATTATTAGCCGGGCTATTATAATACTTTGCCCAAAGAAGATCTCCATTAAAACTATATTTAACTGTGCAAAAGTCATTCAAAGTTGAAACATTCTCAACTTCACCTGTCAATACAACTGCATCATTTGAAACGAACATATCATATAGAATTTCATATCTTCCAGAAGAATTATTATAAGTTCTAACCCACTCCTGCTGCACTTGGGCAAAAGAATTTAAAGCTAATATTGTTAGTAAAATTATAAAGAAAGAGTATTTCATAGTTACCTCCAAATCAAAAATAATATATAAATTAAGTATTTACAATCAGAAATCTAAAGTCATATTCTTTTTACTCAATTTTCCTTATTTTTACCTAACATTTCTGAAATACATCAGTTGAAATACATCTTGGCAATCGATTCCGGCGCTACTAAAAGCGAAGTTTTGTTATATCCTTTGGATGAGAATGGTGTAAAAGGTAACATCAGAGTTTATAAATATCCTTTTATTAATCTAAACCTGTTGGGATTTGATGAATCGCTAAAACGCTTAAAGAATATTATCAGGGATGTAACCAAATTTGCGGGAAAAAATAATATAACCGCAATATCAGCGGGAATTTCAGGTGCCAGGTATGAGAGTGACAGAAAAAAAATCACAGCAGCCGTTAAAAAAGCAGCAGGCATTAAAAATGTTTTCATATTGCCTGATACTGAAATAGCTCTCTCGGCGGCATTTGAAAGCAATGAGAAGAATTGCGGTATATTAATAGCCGGTACTGGCTCAATTCTCTATTATAGAGCTGGTGACGGAAAGATAAACCGTATCGGCGGCTGGGGAAGGCATATTGGCGATGAAGGCTCTGGTCACTGGATAGCAAGAGAAGCTCTTTACAGGGTAACAAAGCATTATGATAAAAGACATAAAGCAGGAATGCTTGCGGGAGTGATAAAAAAAGAGTTCGGGATTGATTCAGCTAATATTATAGAACATGTCTACCGCAAAGGCTTTGAAATATCAAAATTGACAAAACATGTTTTCCGCTGCGCAGAAAAAGGCGATAAAGCATCAAAGGAAATTATTAAAAGCGCGGCTGATAACCTTTTAACGCATTTTATCCCGATAAAGAATAAAAAGTTCACAATTGCTATGATGGGCTCACTGCTTGCAGAAGAAAAACTGTTGCGAAATGAGCTTATGAAGGCTGCAAAGAAACAGTATCCGAATATTAAACTGGTGCTGCCGGAATTTTCGCCGGTTTGGGGAGCAGTGAAGATAGCTTTGGCAAATGTCAAATGAGAAAGCTCAAATGCCAAATAGTAAAGTAAAATTTAATACAAAGCTAAAGCATTTTTCGAAAATTAATCTCTGGATACCTGCCTCGGCATGTATGACAATAATAAATTTGTGAAAATTAGTGTAATTCGCCTGACTTTCGTTTTTTGAAAGTTGGCTGAAGCTTTTGATTTTCATTGATTCTCACCAATTTAAATATAAATGGATTCCCGCCTTCGCGGGAATGACAAATAGATGACAGCAGATAAAATAATTATTATTGATTTCGGTTCCCAGTATACCAAGCTTATTGCGCGCAAGGTAAGAGAGTGTCACGTATATTCAGAAGTTATTCCCTGCACCACTGATATGAAAGCACTGGTGAATGATAAAACCATAAAAGGGATAATTCTTTCAGGCGGGCCGCAAAGCGTTTACATGAAGAACGCTTATTCGCTTGCAGAGCTTATCCTTGGGCTCAATGTTCCTATACTTGGTATATGTTACGGGCTGCAGCTTCTTTCTCACCACTTTAAAGGCAGCGTTAAAGGCGGCAAAACAAGGGAATTTGGCAAAACGAATATCAAGCTTACCTCACATAAAGGAATACTCTCAGGTGTATCAAACAGGCTGACTGTTTGGATGAGCCACAATGACCATATAAAAAAACTGCCCAATGGATTTAAGGCTACCTCACGCAGTGAGAACGGACTTATCAGCAGCTTTGAAGCGGTAAAGGAAAGAATATACGGCGTGCAGTTTCACCCTGAAGTTAACCACACAGAGCAGGGCACGAAGATACTTAATAATTTTCTGTATAAGATTTGCAAGATAAAGAATAAGTGGCAGATGGGTTCCTTTATTCATGAAAAAGTGAAGGAAATTAAGCAGGTAATCGGGAGTGAAAAAGCTATATGCGCAATGAGCGGCGGTGTAGATTCTGCAGTTGCAGCATACCTGATAAATAAAGCCATTGGTAAAAATCTTATTTGCGTACATATTGATAACGGTTTAATGCGCAAAGACGAAAGCGCTGAGATAGTAAAGTATTTTTCCAAAAAGCTGAACCTGAAATTTATCGATGCATCGAAAATTTTCTTAAGCAGGTTAAAGGGTGTTACTGATCCTGAAAAGAAGCGCAAGATAATTGGCAAAACATTTATTGATGTATTCCAGGATTTCGCAAAAAAACAAAATAACGGCGGCAAGAAAGTAAAATATCTAATCCAGGGCACATTGTATCCTGATGTAATTGAGTCATCATCGTTCCAGGGACCATCCGTAACAATAAAATCTCATCATAATGTCGGCGGTCTGCCAAAATCACTGCACATGCAGCTGGTTGAGCCGTTCAGGGAACTATTCAAGGATGAAGTACGTGTAATAGGCAGGCTGCTAAAGGTACCGCAGGAAATTCTTGGAAGGCACCCGTTCCCGGGTCCGGGGCTTGCAGTACGGATTCTTGGAGATGTTACAAAAGAAAAACTTGATATATTACGCGAAGCAGATTATATTTACAGGTTAAACCTGCATAAACACAATCTTTATGATAAAATATGGCAGGCTTTCTGTGTTTTGCTGCCCGTATCAACCGTTGGCGTGATGGGTGATACAAGAACATATGAGAAGGTACTGGCGTTAAGGGCAGTAGAAAGCGTTGACGGAATGACAGCTAACTGGTTCCCCATGCCCGCAAAAGCGCTTGAGGAGATTTCAACAGGTATCACAAATAATGTAAAAGGAATAAACAGGGTGGTTTACGATATAAGCAACAAGCCGCCCAGCACTATAGAATGGGAATAGATAAAATCAAATTACAAATGCCAAATAACAAATTTCATATTTTGTTTAAAATAATTGTTATTGGGATCGTATTCCTTAATACAATAAATGTATTTTCGCAAAATACAGTAAAAATAGGTGTTGCTCTGCCTATGTTTAGTGAATCAGAAGATAACACAAAAAAGCTGCTTGGCACAGAAATACTTGACGGTATTAAGTTTGCTTTAACTGAGTACAGCAAAAATGCTCCTGTTAAGGTGACGCTTGAAGTGATGGATACAAAACGCGACCCTGTGACAGCTAATGAAGTTATAAAAGGATTCGGCGAAGACCATGATATTATTGGTGTGATAGGTCCTGTGTTCAGCAGTGAATTAACTGAATCAGCCAATAACGGTCCGTTTTACAAGCTGCCAATTATATCACCAACCGCTACTGGTGATGAGCTTGCGGCAAATTACAATTATGTATTCCAGCTGAATCCCAGCTATGAAGTGCGCGGCAAGCTGATGGCTGATTACCTGATAAAAAAGAACGGGCTTAAGAACTTTGCGGTTATTGCGGATGAAACTTACGGTGAAAATTTCAGGAAGCATTTCGAGGAAGAAGTAAAAACAATGGGCGGAAAAGTCTTGATTTCACAAACCTACGCCAAAGACCCGCAGACCATCACAGACCAGATAAACGCCATTATCAAGTATATCAAAGAAAACGATCTTTTTATAAATGCAGCCAATTTGAATTTAACCCAGAAACAAAAGCTTGAGCAAAGCGGTGTAAGGTGGTCACTGATTGATTCATCTGTTACTATGAACATGGATGTAAGCATTTATTATATGTTCGGCAAAAATGCTAAGAAGATGGTTGATACTATGAATATCAAACCGTATAAACTGAAGCCCGAAACGACTAAGTTCATTCAGGGTGTGATTGACGCAATTTACATACCTATTGCTAACCCGGGAGAAATAAATGTAATAGTACCGCAGCTGTTTTCAGACGGGCTTAGCATGTATATAGCAGGTACAGGTGACTGGAATAACGAGAAGATACTTGAAGAAAACAAAGTATATCTTAAAAACGTTGTTTTTGAATCAGAATATTACCCTGATAACGACGACCCTGAATATATCGCATTAAAAGATAACGTAAAAAAATCAAAGTATAAGATAACAAAGAATTTCCTCTTTGGCTACGATACAGGCAAGCTTATATTTAAGCTTATTGGAGATGGCGCAAAGACACGTGAAGAGCTGAACACAGCATTAAAAAATCTGGTGAATTACGATGCAATTAAATCAAAAATATCGTTAGATTACCACGGCATAACTTCAGAGCTGAATATATTAAGGTATGATAACGGAATCAGGCTTGTTGAAACTTACAAACTTTCTAAATAACATAAATTGCTGAAGGCATTATTAATATCGCTTACACTTCTGGTATGCTATACCTTGCCAGGTATATCACAGACTGAAACGCTTTCAGATAAGCTGCCTGATGAGCTTAACCAGGAACAGTGGGAGTATGTAAGGGATCTGTATGCAGTTGATGCAATTAAGCTGCTTGCAAAGCTTGATACACTGGGCGTTGAAATAGACAGCTTAAAAAGATTAAGGGAGTACACTGAGAATTTTGACTGTGAAACAGAGCTGCTTGCAATTGTAGGCGCAACAAGAGAGCAGGTTGCGGATTTCAGGATAAAGTTTGATAATGCCGAAAGGAATATAAAAAGCTCTAACAATACCCCTGATGATGCCTCAATGAAATTCATGGAGGAAATAAGAACATCAAAAATAAAATGCCTGCCTGAATTCAATGAAAGATTTAATTCACTGAATAAATTTATAGCAGAAAGAAATACAAAAACAAATATTACTGATTCTAAAAATACATATTCTGTAGCAAAGGGTGATTGTCTCTGGAAGATATCTTCAACAAGCTATAAGACTCCATATTTATGGCCTGCTATATGGGAAGCAAACAGATCTGAAATTGATGATCCCAATTTCCTGTATCCCGGGCAGGTTTTAAAGATACCTTCTATTAATGATGAAGACAGAAAAAAGGCACTTGAAAGATCAAAACACTACAGAAAGAGCCGTAAAACCCAAAATAATTTGCAAAACTAACTGTATCAATTTTAGTACACTACACTCATTTTCTTCGTTTTTCCCTTATTTTCAAACAATTTGACTGTATACTTTTTTAGAATTACACTTGACAAACGATAACAAATAAGCTATATTTGCTATGTTAATTAACCTATTTATAAACAAGCCAATTTAATACAGGAGGTATTTCATGGCAAATTTAAGAAGCAAGCTTTATATGCTCTTAATAGCAGCAATGTTCTCCGGATCAGCTTTCATGGTTGGTTGCGGCGGCGGCGTTGACGAAGAGCAGATGGAAGCTTTAAACAACCTGAAAGCAGAAGTTGAAAGCTTACGCTCACAGGTAAAAGCTAAAGAAGACGAAAAAGCTTCTTTACAGAAACAGATTTCAGATAAAGATGCAAAAATTAAAAAATGCAATGATGATATGGCAAAAACCAAATCATGCGTAGACGGGATGGGTAAATAATAATGAAATTTAATAAATTATTTATTTTATTCTTTTTAGCATTAGGTTTATCATTAAACAATGCTAACATTTTTGCACAGGATGATGATGATGATGATGACGATCAGCAGATGGAAGAGATGGACGAAGAAGAGTGGCAGAGACAGATGGACGAGCTCAATGCTGAGAAGAGCAACTTAACAACAAGGTTGGCTTCTTTAAACGGCGAGATCGACGGCTTAAAATCAACATCTGCTAGCAAAGATAAAGAACTCGAAAAATGCGAGTCAGATCTTTACGCTTTAGTTGGTACAACAAAGAGCGGTGTTGCTGATTTCAGAAAGAAATTTGAAGAGACAGAGAAGAAAATCAACGGTAAAGTTGGAACACCAGCTGACGCTCGTAAGATGTACTTCGACGAAATTTCAAAAGATAAAGCTCGTTGCTTACCGGAATTCCAGGACAGGTATGCTTCTATGAAGAAGAAACTTGAAGATTGGGAAGGCATGAAGACCCCAGAAGCATGTTACACTGTTGTTAAAGGTGACTGCTTATGGAAAATCTCCAAAATGAAATACGGTTCACCGTATTACTGGCCAGCAATCTGGGATGCTAACAAAAATGGCGTTGCTAACGCTGATGCTCTGAAAAATGCTAGACACAAAAAGGTAACCAATCCTAATTTGATCTATCCAGGTCAGTGCATGAAGATCCCGACTTTAACAGACGCTCAGAAAAAAGAAGCTGAAATGAAGTCAAAGAAATACAGAAAGACCAGAAAAGTTAAGAAGACTGACGGAACAGATATGAAGAAGGAAGACGTTAAAAAAGACGTTAAGAAAGATGAAAAGAAAGATGTAAAGAAAGACGAAAAGAAGAAATAATCTTTTTTTCTCTCGCTTTATCTTAACTTAATATAAAGTATCAATTCAGGCCCTTGGACTTCGGTTCAAGGGCTTGTCTTTTTAACACAGTTTATTACATTAACAAAAACAGGAACAGAATATTGCCAATAACAGAAAAGAATATATTGCTTGAAGGTGTTGACCTTGTCAACTTTGCAGGCATTAACGAAAAGAACATCGAGCTATTAAGGGAAAGATTCCGGGCAAACCTGACATTAAGAGGAGAGAATATCTTTTTAAAAGGAGAAGAAGATGAGCTTGCGATGATAGATACCATCGTGAAAGAGCTTATCCTGCTTCAGAAAAGACAGGGCAAAATTACAGAAGGTGATGTTAATCTTATTATAGAGCTTGTAACCGGCTCACAGGATGCTGCGCTTGAAAAGCGTGTTGGCATTAAGCGTGAAGAGCTTGATGATGTCATTTTAGTAGAAAAAAGTGACTTCATTAAGCCCAAAACGATGGGCCAGCTTGAGCTGTTCCGTAAAACCAAGACCAATGAAATAGTCTTTGCTATCGGTCCGGCTGGTACCGGCAAAACTTACCTTGCTGTAGCAATTGCTTTGGCTGCCCTTAAAGCAAAAAAGATAAACCGCATAGTTCTTTCAAGACCCGCCGTTGAAGCCG
>JAPUEV010000253.1 GCA_027492415.1 Ignavibacteria bacterium | reverse complement strand
TCTGTATCGCTATCAATTCTTGAATAGCTGAACTCATTCTCATAAAACCTGTTAAGCCTTGATAGTATTCCCAGCATTTCTTCAAGATCACTGCTTAAACTGATACAAACCGCCCTGTTATCTGATGATATTACGATCAGCTGTTTTTTTGTTTCAGGTTTTATTTGCAAGCCGCATTCTGAATAGTGCAGGCTGTTCTTATTGCAGTAGTTAAGCAAGTCTTCAAGCTTCATTGCAGAAACATAATGGTACCATGATTTCAGGGTAACATCAGCAGAAGAATAATCGACCAGCTGTCCAAGAATGCTTTTACAGCCTATACTCCTTAAAGCTTCAAACCTGTTCGCACCATCTATTAAGATAAATTTATCCTCAAATTTACCGATTATCAGCGGGTTATACAGTACCCTTTCTTCATTGAATCTTGCAATAAGCTTAGAAAAGCGGCTATCTTCGCATTCTTCATGAAGCAGTATTTTACCGGATGAAAGAAGCTTTAATTCAAACTTCTCCCCTGCTAGGATGGACATAAATAATAATTTTGATGATCAGATAAGGCAATATAGCAATCTAAAATTTCGTTTTCTGTATAAAGATAAATACCTTAAATCATAAAATTTATACTAATTCCACTCATAAAAAACAAAGAACGCGGCAAGTATAATACAGAAAAATCCGGCAATATAGTTCCATTTCAGCTTTTCACCAAAATAGAGTACAGCAATTCCCACAAATACTATAATAGTTAAAATTTCCTGAATAATTTTAAGCTGAAACAGGCTGAAAACCTGCGACCCGATCCTGTTAGCCGGTACTGTAAGCGTATATTCAAAAAATGCAATCCCCCAGCTAATTAGTATGGCATAATAGAGAGGCATTGACTTATTTTTAAGATGCCCGTACCAGGCAAAATTCATGAAAACATTGGAAAGCAGTAACATGGATACTGTTATATATGGCTGCATACAGTTTAATAAATTTATAGCTTAATATTATTAATCACATATAAAGGTAAAAAGTTTTAAATCCAGGTAATTTCAGAATGTATAATTCAGCCCCCCTGAAATACCCCATGTACCGGCTTCTTCAAGTCCATACGATGCACCTAAAGATAATCCCGTTCTTTTTGATAGCATAAAACCAAGTCCGCCATAAACGCTTTCAGAATTATAATTAAGCCTTGTATTTCGTGAAAATGAAAAACCTGCATAAGTTGAAACTTTATTTGAAATTTCAAATGAGGGACCCCCTGAAATAACAATTTCCGGCTCATATTTATAGTCATATGAGCTTTTAAGGCTATCAATTTGTCTTTGTATGATTACGGGATACTTTTTGTTATTGGGAAAATCCCGCCGCTGGTTTAAGTTTACTTCAAAGCTCAGGTCGTAGCCAAACTTTCCACTTAAAAATCCCTGAGCAATACCAAACAGGAGATCAACTTTTCCGGTACCCAGCTCTTTGGAAGAACTTGCAGATGGCAGCTTAACAAGCAACTGAACTGCATGAATAAAATAATCTGATTCCTGGAACGCATATTTCATTCCTAAATATGAATCACCCACTCCTGAAATTTTACTGCCTGTAAAATTGTATGATTGAGTATAAGGAGATATACCGCCTGAGATCTCAAGTTTATCAGTAAGCCCATAGCTGACTGAAACCGGTATATCAATTGTTTCATCTCCATAAGAGAGACCGGCGGAAATTGATGTTTTGCCTTTTTCTGTTGTAAAAGCATCTATACCGTAACCGGGTCTGTTAGCGCTGAGTAAATATGAATATGCCGTCTGGCCGAAAATAGAGATAAGGTTATTTATCCTTTTACCCTGGCTGAAAGAATTATTTGAAATTAATAATGCAATAAACATTATGATAATAATTTTATGTAATTTCAGCATAGTATTAGGAATAAAAAACGGGCATAATCATTTTTATGCCCGTTTTATGATTGGTAACAATTAATTTTATTTACTTACTATTTCAACTTCACCGCTTGCGATAACGGTACCATCTTTTTTAAGACAGCTTACTTTATACTTGCCGGGCTCTTTGAAAGCTACGTCATCAAAATGGATGTAATCCCAGCTTGACTGCACTGTGAACGGGAATGTATCAACAGCCTTACCAGAGGCAACATCCGTAACATTTACATCAACTGAAGTAACCCCGATGGGTTTTGACAGCTTTAACATAACTGTTAATGTACCTGTTGTGAATTTTGAGCTTTCGCCTACTTCTTTTGTGGTGTATTTTTCACAGAAATATAGCTTGTCACCGCCTGTTAAATTCTGTAACTTTGAGCACGATACTACCACTAAAAATAAGACAGCAAAAGCAGCGAATAGTTTAACCTTGTTCATTTTATCTCCTTGATTATTTTTCCCCTTTATGGAATTTATACTGTAAAAATACTAAATTATCATATAATATAAAATATTTATTTATCACGTGAATCAAAATAATTTAAGCCGTCCACCTCACCCCAAAGGCCCTTTTTCTTCTCTCTTGCATCACGCTCAGCCTGTATAAACTCGTTCTGTTTAGTTACATTAAACTTTCTGTAAGCATTTGCATAGCCTTCTTCCACAATTTTCAGATTAACAAAAGTACCATCTTCAAGATATACGTAACGCAGCAGCCTGCCGTATTTATCCTTATCATCGCCTTTTGTATCCGGCTGTAGTATCACTTTTTTGCCGCCTATTAATCTTGTAGTAAAATCCGAAGATAATGTTCCAAGCTTTTTTATTGTTTCTCGGTCTTTGCCTGTCCTTTGCTGGTCACGCTCAAACTTATCTGAATCCCATTTCTCTGGGGTATCAATTCCCAGCATTCTCACTTTTTCGGTTTTTCCGTCAATTTCGACTTCAAAAGTATCCCCGTCGTTTACTTTTTTAACAAGGTATGCCTGCTTTTCTTTTGATACCTTCTGGTCAAGCTTAGGGATAATATACTTCCATCCAAAGTAAACCAGCAAAACAAGTACACCAACAGTAAATACAGATTTAAAGGTAAGCTTAATTAATGATTTCAATTATGCGGCTTTTAATTTGGGGTTTATCTTTAGCTATTATAATTCCTTTAAGCAGCCTGGCTTTTGCAGTGTTAACCTGCTCAATAGTTTCTCCGTATATACGGCAAATAACATCTCCCTGTTTTACATCATCACCTAATTTCTTATCAAGCAGAATTGCCGAGGAATAATCAATTTTATCGGTTATTGTCATCCTGCCGCAGCCCAGGCTTACTGCTGCAAGCCCGAATGTTAATGCATCTAGCCCGTTTATAAAGCCGGTTTCACCTGCTTTTATATCATCTGAGAATTTTGAATGAGGATAGGAATCAATATCATTAATATTTCTGATATCTCCACCCTGCAGCTCAACCAGATCTTTAAATTTTTCAAAACATTTGCCGCTGGCAAGCATTTCTTCTGAAAGCTTAATACCTTCTTCAATTGAGCTGCATTTACCAGCAACCTGCAACATTGCCCCTGCAAGGAAATGTGTGACTTCGATCAGGTCTTTGGATAAAGGTGAAGGTTTTAAATCAGGATCCATTATTTCGACACACTCTTTTATTTCCACCCAGTTTCCAATTGCATATCCTAAAGGCGAGCTCATATCCGTTAACACGGCAACTGCTTTTTGACCGAAATCTCGGGAAGTTTTCAGAAGCCTGGAAGCGAGCTCTTTTGATTTTTCATATGTTGGCAGGGTAGAACCGTTGCCTACTTTTACATCGTATACGATCCCTTCTGAGCCTTCTGCAATTTTTTTGCTGGTAATACTAGCTGTTATGAGTCCAACATTTTCCACTGTTCCTGTGACATCCCTTAGGGCATAGATTTTTTTATCAGCAGGTGTAAGCTTATCAGTCTGTCCAATCATAGAAACATTCAGCTTTTCTAGGTTTGCAACAAACTCAGGAATACTTAAGTGAACGTTAAAACCCGGTATTGATTCCAGCTTATCGAGTGTACCGCCTGTGTGTCCTAATCCCCTGCCTGACATCATAGGGACAACCACATCAAAGCAGGCAATTAGAGGTGCCAGTATTATCGATGTTTTATCTCCCACTCCGCCGGTTGAGTGTTTATCAACTTTCGGCTTTTTGATATGAGAAAGTTCAACTCTTTCTCCTGAATTTATAAAAGCTTTCACAAATCCAAGGGTTTCAGCATCATTTAATCCCCTGAAATATATAGCCATTAACAGGCTTGCTTTCTGGTAATCAGGTATCCTGCCTTTTACATATAAAGAGGTAAAATAGTTTATCTCTTCTTCGGTTAAAACTTCGCCGTTTCTCTTCTTTTTTATTATTTCTACGGGATTCATATTACAAATATATAGTTTTAGCTTAATTATTTTCCCCAAAAATAAATCATAATAAATTATATTAACTTATTTTAAATATATTGAAAATTTACGCACTTAAAGCTATATTGCGTTTATACCTTTATTTATCAAACAATACATTCCTGAATTAAAGGAGGATTAATCCGGGTTTGATATAATTAATATTGATTTTTTTTAATAACAAATAAAATTTAAACTATGAAATTATTCTTTACAGCAGTTCTATTCATTGCTTTAAGTATGACGGTATTTTCATCAAATAATCTTTGGCAGGACGTTCAGCCCGGAAGCTTTGAAGTTAAAGGGAATGTTTACATAACTGCAACTTCATTCAGAACTGTTAAGCTTGACCAGTACGAATTAAGGAACCTTCTGAATTCAGCTCCAATGGAATCTTCAGTCAGAGTAAGGAATTCAACATTTATTATATCACTGCCAATGCCTAACGGTGTAAATGCAAGGTTTAAGTTTGTTGAATCACCGGTTTTGGCACCCGAGCTTTCAGCACAATACCCTGATATTAAGTCTTACCTTGGCCAGGGAATTGACGATCCAAACGCGATGATCAGGTTTGATCTTACACCGCTTGGATTTCATGCAATGATACTTTCTCCTAACGGTACAGTATTTATTGATCCTTTCAGCATGAATGAAACAGAGTATTATATTTCTTATTACAGGGATAATTTCCGTCCGGCAGTTGAAAGTAATTTTACCTGTTTAACAGGTTCAGATAACAATGCTCCTGTAAATAATACTATTATCAGCAGAACAGGTGAACAGCTAAGAACATACAGGCTTGCGGTAGCTGCTACCGGCGAGTATACAACCCTTCTCGGCGGGAAATCTCAAACACTTGCCAACATTAATACAACTGTCAACAGGATAACCGGTGTATATGAAACAGAAATGTCTGTGAGACTGGTTGTAATTGCAAATGATACAGCTATAATTTATACTAACCCTGCAACTGACCCGTATACAAATAATAACGGAAGCGCAATGCTGCAGGAAAACCAAAATAACCTGGATAACGTTATAGGAAACGCTAATTATGATATTGGCCATGTATTCAGTACAGGTAACTTTGGAGGTATTGCAGGGCTTACAGTTGTATGCGTTTCAGGACAGAAAGGCAGAGGAGCAACAGGTTCTACATCTCCATTTGGTGACCCATGGGCAATTGATTATGTTGCACATGAAATGGGACACCAGTTCAGCGGCAACCACACACAGAATAACCTGAACTGTAATGCGAATCCTCTGACAGCATGGGAGCCCGGCAGCGGAATAACAATTATGGGATATGCAGGTGTTTGCGCACCAAATCTTGCACTCCACAGTATTCCTTATTTACACGGCGGTAATTTATTTAATGAAATGATTCCCAATACACAAACCGGGCTTGCCAGCAATTGCCCCGTTGTAACAACTACAGGTAATCATGCACCAACGGTAACAATGCCTGTCACAAGCTTAACTGTTCCTATTTCAACACCGTTCAGCTTAACGGGTACAGGCGCTGACCAGGATAACGATCCAATTACATTTTCATGGGAACAGACAAACGTTGGCCCGCAGGGTCCGCCCAGCACACCAACAGGTAATGCCCCGCTATTCAGGCCATTTTCACCAGTCTCAAGCGGAACAAGATATTTTCCGCAGTTATCAGATATTATTAATAACACACAGACACTTGGCGAAAAGCTTCCGACTTATTCAAGATTATTAAGGTTCAGGCTGACTGTTAGGGATAACCGCGCAGGCGGCGGCGGTATTGCATCAGATGAGATTATATTTGATTGTACTGATGCAGCAGGTCCGTTCCTGGTAACATACCCAAATACCAATGTTACGATTGGCGGTACCCAGACAGTAACATGGGATGTTGCTAATACAACAGCAGCACCTGTAAGCACAGCTAATGTCAAGATAATGCTTTCTACTGATGGCGGTCTTACATTCCCCACCGTACTTGCAGCAAGCACACCAAATGACGGTTCAGAGGCAGTTACACTTCCGGCAATTGATAATTCCCAGGCAAGGGTAAAGATTGAAGCAATTGGCAATATCTTCTTTGATATGTCTAATGCGAACTTTACAATAACTTCTTCAATTGGTATACAGCCCAACCAGACCGGTACACCGATAGAATTCGGTATCTCACAGAATTTTCCGAATCCATTTAACCCGGTAACATTATTTACATATTCATTACCCAAAAAATCCGCGGTAACCGTTAAAGTATATGATGCTTTGGGTAAGGAAATTGCTGTTTTGGTAAATAATGAGATCAAAACTGAAGGTTTCTACAATATTGAATTCAATGCAATTGATCTTCCCAGCGGAATTTATTACTACAGATTAGAAGCAGGCAGCTTTACTGAATCAAAGAAAATGATACTGGTAAAATAAACTATCAAAATATTTTAACTTTAAACCCCGGCAAACACCGGGGTTTTTTGTAAATTTAATCATAATTTTTAGCTATATTGCGTGTTATTTACATTGAATATGTCATAAATATTGGACATATTTGGTCTTATATTGAAATGGATTTTTATATTTGATAGATAATAATACATTAGAAAATACTAAATCAGTTGCTGATATGAATATCGGTGAAACTGCCCTTATAAGCTCGGTTGGTGATGACTGTATTGATGTTCACTGTCACTGCTTAAGGTTAATGGAGCTTGGCTTTACACCCGGGCAGGAAGTTTCGGTTGTTGCAAAATCACCGTTTAAAGATCCACTTGCTGTATCTGTACGCGGAACTATAATTGCACTGAGAAAAGGTGAAGCTGAATGTATCAAAATTAATTCAGATGGATTTAAAAACTAAACAGCAGAATTGCCACGATTCCGATACCCTTGATAAATTTTCCAAAGATACTTCATTACCTGTAATTGCGTTAATTGGTATGCCTAATTCAGGCAAGACCACATTGTTCAATTCACTTACCGGCTCAAATTTTAAAACATCAAATTATCCCGGCGCAACAGTTGAGTATTCAATTGGCAGGCTTATTGAAAAATATAATTTCAAAGCGCAGGTTATGGATTCACCGGGAATAATAAGCTTAAATCCAAGCTCACCTGATGAAGATGTAACAATTGACGGACTTTTCAATCATCCTAAAATAGGGCTGCCGGATGTAGTTATCGTCAGCTGTGACTGCACCCAGCTTTCAAGGCAGCTTTTCCTGGTTAAACAGGTAATAGATACCGGGTTCAAAACGATTGTTGCATTGACTATGAATGACCTTCTTGATAAAAAGGGACTCGAGGTTTCTGCCGATAAATTAAGCCGTATTCTGAACACCCCTGTTATAAAGATCAACAGCAAAAAAAGAGAAGGCATTACTGAGCTTATTAAAAAAGCCGAAGAGCTGTTTTATGATGATTCAGTTTTAGATTATAAGCAAACCATACATAAGCTAGGAACTCCAACTGAAGAAGATGTCGCAAAGCTTTATGACTACACTGAAGAGACTGAAAGAAAAGTAATTCAGTCTGTAAAACAGATCGATATAGATGAGATCAACAAAAAAAGCTTCCACTCCCTTTCGCGTACACCTGATAAAAACTCATTAAAGCTTGATAAGGTTTTCCTTCATCCGATCTGGGGGATCATAATTTTTATAATATCCATGGGTATTATTTTCACATCCATTTTCTGGATAGCACAGCCGATGATGGATATTATCGATACCGCTTTCAGCGCTTTCAGCGGGTTTGTTTCTGATATACTCCCTGCAAATACCTGGTATAACGATCTGATCACAAAAGGCATAATCAACGGCTTTGGCTCTGTAATGATTTTTGTACCGCAGATATTGATATTATTTATACTGCTCGGACTTCTTGAAGATACAGGATACCTTGCCAGGGCTGCAATGCTGATTGATAAGCCGCTGACAAAGTTCGGATTAAACGGAAGGTCATTTATTCCAATGCTTTCCGGCTACGCATGCGCAATACCGGCTATGATGGCAGCACGTACAATTTCAAACAGGCGTGAAAGATACCTTACAATAATGGTAATTCCGCTTATGAGCTGCAGTGCAAGGCTGCCTGTATATGCATTGATGCTGGCATTTATTGTTCCACCCAGTAAACCATGGATTGCGGGTATTGGACTTGGTGCATTATATCTCTTCAGCTTAATTTCAGGCGCAGTAACAGCAGGAATTATAAGCAAATTCAAAAAGACCGAAGAGAAATCAACATTTATGCTTGAGCTTCCCCCCTACCGCACACCTGTTTTCAGGCATATTTTCAAGAATACATACTACAAAGTTTTGGTTTATGTAAAGCAGGCGGGTCCGATAATTATTTTATTTTCACTCCTGCTTTGGGCATTGACTTATTTCCCTAATGTTGAGCCTGTACTTCCGGACTCAAAAACGCAGGGATTAAGTGCAGAACAAATTGACAGGCTTGTTGAATCCGAACGTCTTAACACATCATACGCTGCAACAATAGGCAAGAATGTTTTTGAGCCCGTTTTAAAGCCGCTTGGATGGGATTGGCGAATAGGTGTATCACTCATTTCAGCATTTGCTGCAAGGGAAATATTTGTAAGCGCAATGGCAATTACATTTAATATCACGGAAAATGAAGATGATTCAGATAATTTCCAGCGCTCGATACTTTCATCAATGCGGGAAGCAAAGACTCCCGACGGGACCAAGCCATTATTTACAACTGCATCTACGATAGCGCTGATAATATATTTTATGTTCGCGATGCAGTGCCTTTCAACCGTGGCCGTGGCACGCAAGGAAACAGGCTCATGGAAGATACCTTTAATGCAGATAGGGCTTTACACAGTAATGGCTTATGTACTTGCTTTTATTACATACCGCGGACTGAATTTACTTGGCGTGCAGTAAGCAATAAT
>JAPUEV010000252.1 GCA_027492415.1 Ignavibacteria bacterium | reverse complement strand
GCGGCGGCAGCCCGAAGTTTTTAATGCAGGTCTGGCGCAAAGCGGGACTTGACCGCATAATTAAAAAAGCATGGAAACAGGGAATAATATTAAGCGGCATGTCAGCCGGGGCAATTTGCTGGTTTGAAGACGGTTTTACCAATCCAAAAGATGATATTTGGCGAAGGATAAACTGCCTGGGTTTCCTTGAAGGAAGCTATTGCCCGCACTATGATAAACAGGCAGGACTGCGCACAGCGTACAGGAAGATGATCTCTGCGGGTGAAATTGATGACGGATACGGCGTGCAGGATGGAGTTGCGCTGCATTTTGTTGGTACAGAGCTTAAGTACGTGGTTTCCAGCTCACCAGATGCAAAGGCATATTCAGTAAAGAAAACATCGTTCCGTGTAACGGAAAAAGAGATCAAGCCTTCATATCTTGGTTTGATAAATGATATGCATACAGCTGATGTAAAGCCAGCACTGATGGATGACAGTCTTCTGGATTCAACTGAAATTGTAAGGAAATACATAAAGCTAATAAATGAGCATGATATACCCGGGCTGTTAGAAATGACATCTTCCGATGCGATATTTATTGATTCAATGGGTATTAACACTGAAGGCAGAACAGAAATGCGAAAAGCCTGGGATGTACTCTTAACATTCTTCCCGGATTATAACGTGCAGGTTAAGGATATTATCAGCAAGAACGGCATGGTTGCCGTTTTTGGCACAGCCCGCGGAACACTTGCAACTGACGGCAGGATACTGGCTGAAAATAAGTTTGCAATTCCCGCTTCATGGACAGCAACGGTGACAAACGGAAAGATCTCCAAATGGCGTGTGTATGCCGATAACCAGCCGGTAAGAAAACTGATTGAGAAGTACAGCAGGGGAAAGTAAATTTAAGGCAGAAATAAAAAGGCAAAAGGCAAAAATTATATTTATATGGTAAAAAAAATAATGTTATTGGGTTCCGGTGAGCTGGGGAAAGAGTTTGTAATTGCTGCAAAGCGGCTGGGGCAGTACGTTATAGCTGTTGATTCATACAATAACGCGCCGGCACAGCAGGTGGCAGATGAGCGGGAAGTCATTAACATGCTCTCTGGCGATGAGCTGGATAGAATTGTTGGTAAGCATAAACCTGATATAATTGTCCCTGAGATCGAAGCGATCCGTACAGAAAGATTTTACGATTATGAGAAGCAGGGAGTGCAGGTAGTGCCAAGCGCAAAAGCTGCTAACTTTACTATGAACCGCAAAGCAATACGTGATCTTGCAGCAAAAGAGCTTGGACTAAAAACCGCGCCGTATAAATATGCTTCAACCCTTGAAGATTTCAGAATTGCAGTTAAGGATATCGGCATTCCCTGTGTGCTGAAGCCGCTGATGTCATCATCTGGCAAGGGGCAATCAGTAGTTAAAAATACCGGTGATATTGATAAAGCATGGGAATATGCTGCAACAGGAGGCAGGGGTGATTACAGCGAGGTCATTATTGAAGGCTTTATAAACTTCTTCACGGAAATTACCCTGCTTACAGTTACACAGAAGAACGGGAAGACACTTTTCTGCCCGCCCATTGGCCACAGGCAGGAGCGCGGTGATTACCAGGAAAGCTGGCAGCCGTGCGGAATAACACCGGAACATCTTGCTGAAGCGCAGATGATGGCAGGGAAGGTCACAAAGGCGTTGACAGGTTTTGGAATATGGGGAGTTGAATTCTTCCTGGCAGATGATGGTGTGTATTTCAGCGAGCTCTCACCGCGTCCCCACGATACGGGCATGGTGACCCTTGCCGGTACGCAGAACTTTAATGAGTTTGAGCTGCACTTAAGGGCAGTGCTTGGGCTGGATATTCCCGAAATTACTTTGGAACGAGCCGGAGCAAGTGCAGTAATTTTGGCTAATGATGATAATCCGGAGCAGCCTAAGTATACCGGACTTGAAGAGGCAGCGAAATATCCAAAATCTGATATAAAAATATTCGGCAAGCCAAATACACGCAAATACCGCAGAATGGGAGTTGCCCTTGCATACGATAAGCCGGATGCATCGACCGATATTCTTCGTGGGAAGTCAAAAGAAATTGCAGGTAAGATAAAAGTTAATGAAGTGTGACCTCACCCCTAATCCCTTTTTCTAAAAAAGAATGGGATGTTGAGGTTTAAGTTTATATTTCGGAATACCTTAAAATATTAATTGCCACGACCTTCAGGTCGTGGGTTAAATTGCAAATTAAATCAGGCTTTAGCCTCTAACATAATATGCCGTTTATTAAAATTTGGATACATTTAATATTTTCAACCAAAAACCGGGCTCATTTAATTACTAAGGACCTGAAACCAAAGCTATTAGCCCATATCAGAGAAAATGCTGAAACCAAAAACATTTATTTAGATTCAGTTAATTGTGTTTCAGATCATATACACATGCTGGTTTCATTAAAAGGTGATCAATCAGTTTCAAAGGTCACAATGCTGTTGAAGGGAGAATCATCCTTCTGGATAAATAAAAACAAGTTATCAAATGTTAAATTTGAATGGCAGGATGAGTTTATAGCTGTTTCAATTGGTGAATCAGCTTTAACAAAAGTAAGAAAATATATTGCAGATCAGGAAGAACATCATAAGAAGAAAACATTTGCAGAAGAGTTTGATGATTTCATTAAAGTATATGGATTTGAAAAGCTTAGGGGCTAAAGCCCATTTTTGTTTTCAGTCTCTTTCCACGACCTAAAGGTCGTGGCAATTAATTTAATAAAACAAAATATTTATTTGAATTTGTTATGTAAAAAATAAATATGCTTCAATAAATATCATCATGGAAAAATATATAGAAGTAAATAAAAGTTTATGGAACAGCAAAACACCGATACATGTGGCATCGGAATTTTATGATGTACCTGCATTCAAGGCGGGAAAGTCATCTCTGAATCCCGCTGAACTTGAAGCGCTTGGCGATGTAAAAGGGAAGTCACTGCTGCATCTGCAGTGTCACTTTGGTATGGATTCCTTAAGCTGGGCTAGGCTGGGCGCAAAAGTTACAGGTGTAGATCTTGCAGATAAAGCTGTTGATGCTGCAAGGGAGCTAAATAATGAACTTGGACTTGACGCGGAATTCATCTGCTCAAATATTTACGACCTGAAGGATGTGCTGGATAAGAAATTTGATATTGTATTCACATCTTACGGTACAATTGGCTGGCTGCCTGATCTTAACAAATGGGCGGAAATTGTTTCACATTTTCTGAAACCCGGCGGTACTTTTTTTATTGCTGAATTTCACCCTGTAGTGTGGATGTATGATAGTGACATCACAAAAATAGATTATTCATACTTCAACATTGAGCCTATAATAGAAGAAGTATCAGCATCATACGCGGATAAAGACAGGTATATTAATCATTTATCTTATGGCTGGAACCACCCTTTGAGCGATGTTTTTTCAGCACTCTTGAAACAAAACCTGCATGTTACTGAGTTTAAGGAATATCCGTACAGCTATTATAAATGTTTCAATAATACTGTAAAGAATGAGCTTGGTTATTACGAAATTAAAGGACTTGAGGGCAAAATGCCGCTAATGTACAGCATTAAAGCATTTAAACCGAAGTAAATCAGAAAGATCCATCCTGAAAAACAAAGAGCAGCAAACTGTTTTAGGACAGCTAAAGGAAGTTACAGCAAACGATAATGCGCAGAACGTTGTAACTTACTATGAAGATACGGGGCTTGATTACGGCAAATGGAGCCGTGAGTATAATATGCATTTTGGGTATTATAAATTCCCCATGATACCCCTTTGGCGTGAGCAGATGCTTGAGGAAATGAACAGGTATGTAATAGGTAATCTTAAGCTGAACGATGATGATAAGTTAGTTTATGACCTGGGCTGCGGACTAGCTGCGCCATGCAGAACATTCGCAAAGCTTTATCCCGGAAAAAAAGTTAAAGGAATTACAATTGTTGAGTGGCAGATACAAAAAGCGCGTGAGCTGAATAAACAAAAGAACATTGATGGAAATATTGAGCTTATTTTAGGTGATTATACCAATCTGCCTTTTGAAGATAATTCAGCAGATGCAGCATATGCGCTTGAAAGCGCATGCCACTGCCCCGGTGAAGATAAAGGAGCATTTGTTAAGGAAATGATGCGCGTACTTAAACCGGGAAAGAATTTTGTGATTGCCGATGGCTTTATAAAACGTTCATCAGAAAAATTCTACCCGTTGCTTAAATACTGCTATAATGAAATTTGTAAAGGATGGGCACTGCCTTCTTTCCCCAATCAAAAGGGAGTAATTGAACAGCTTAAGCTGAACGGTGCAGAAAATTTAAAAGTAACTGATCTTTCATTCCGGGTTGCGCCATCAGTAATGCACGCACCGTTCACAGTGGTAAGCTTTGTTTTAAAAAAAATGCTGCAGGGCGAAAAGCTGAATTCGGTTAGGATTGGTCATTTAAAAGCCTGCTTCCTGGGATTGCTAATGGGAATGCATCGCGGTAGTTTTTCATATATGATGATTACAGGAAATAAAAAGAAATAATATAATATGAAAACAATATTATTCATCATGGTATTTTCATCTGTTTGTTTTTCGCAATCTGCAAAAGAGCTGACCGGTTCATGGCAGGCTGCACCGCATGTTGCTGCCGGGTATGACGATACATTCACTTTCAATGAAGACGGTTCGTTCTATTATTTCAATAACCAGATGGATTGCGCCAAAAGGGAAGTAGGATATGGCGGTACGTGGGAGCTTAAAGGCAAATCAATTCAGCTTACAATAACATATCATGATATTGAAAAGGGCGGCTGGCTTGAACCATCCGACGGAAGCTGCGGCAGTGATTCAATGCTTGTTGGCTCAACAATCGTAAAGACATTGATATTTCCATACGAGAGTGAGATCCTGAGAATGGCTAATTATAAAACAGAACAGGAAGATGATGCCCAGAGGCATACAATTGAATTCAACAAAAGGAAGTATTGGTATTTTGGTAAATTTGATTATTAACAGAAAATGAAAGTAGTAAAGCTAACAGATAAAAATGTTCCGGCATTCAGATCGTATTTTAAACAGTTCTCTCACGAGCAGGATGAATCTTACGCACCCCTGGATGATTTTACACCGGGTGATGATGACCCGGTATATTTGATGGTTGAGGGTAATGAAATTCGGGGTGCAGCAGCATTAATGCTGCATCCTGAATACAGGGAAGTCAGGATGGCTCGCTTAAGGATGTTCCACGCAGTGAATGGCGATTATTTATCATATTTAAAGCTTTTAAACAGCATTTTACTTCATACAAGCGGACTCAATTCTATTTACGCTTTTATTGAAGATAATTACAGCAATATTGCAAAGATATGGGAAGATCTGGGGTTTGAATCCAGAAGGTTTGCATGGATACTTGAAAGAGATACGGAAAACATAAACAGACCTGACTTTCCGTCAGGATACGAATTAAAGGCATATCGTGACGGAATAGATGAAGATAGCTGGTGTGAGATAATCAATGATGCTTTCGGGCATTCACTGGGGCATGTTAGAATGACCAGGGAAAGAATTGATAAAATGAAACTCTCACCGGATTATATTAAAGAAGGAGTTAAAATACTGTGGTATAACAATGAACCGGTTGGCTCACTTACCCTGACGAAAGACAGCAAAGATGGTGAAGAAGTAATTTTTATTGAAGGTATCGGGGTGAAGACTGAATTCCAGGGTAAAGGACTGGGAAAGAGCTTACTGCGCGCAGGTTTAGAGTTTGCGGTGAATTACGGAGTAAAAAAAGCTATGCTTTCAGTAAACGGAGAAAATGACAGGGCAGCAGATATGTATTTTAAGGAAGGATTCAAAAAAGAAGCGCTTTACAAATGTTACTATTTAGATATAAAAAACTAATTAATTATTACAATGGCTAAAGATCAAAGTGAAGATAAAGATGTAAAGAGTGATTTTCTTGATATTTTAGAAGATTCATTAAAAGAAAATACTTTTGTAAAATTCACATTAGGCAAATACCGCGGCAGCGAAGACGGGCTGGAGAATATTTATATAAATCCCGTTAAGATTAAGGACGAGGTGAAATACGCGTTAAGATATAAGTACAAAACCCGTGATATTTATAAAAATCATACAGCTGAAGAAGCAGTAAATATTATCAGTGATGAAGTTGGCAGGAATTTTCTATACGGAGGTTTATTTACCACGGTAAATGATTTTGTACTGGAGTACAATAAAAAGCGCGTTCCAAGGACCTATACACGCAAAGCATCATTTAGCCGCGTTGAAATTAAAGAGCATAACCGCATAAAGACCCGCTATATCGACTCTAAGGATAAATACCTTAACCTGCTAGGAATAACAAACATGAAGGGTGAAGTTAAGGGGGATAAGTATGATAAATTCCGCCAGGTGGATAAATTCATAGAAATACTCAGCGGACTTATTGATCAATCTGCCATTGCGGATAAAAATGAAATTGAGGTGATGGATCTTGGAAGCGGGAAATCATATTTAACATTCGCTGTATATAATTATCTAAATCACAAGCTGGGATTAAAAGCAAAAGTTACAGGGGTTGAGCAGAGGGAAGATCTTGCTGAATTAAGCAACGAAATTGCTGCAGGTGTTGATTTCACAGAGCTTAAATTCATAAACAGTACTATTAACGATAATACAATAAGTAAAGCTGATATTGTTATAGCCCTGCATGCTTGTGATACAGCTACAGATGACGCGATTGCAAAGGCAATAAAGGCAAAAGCTGAAATAATAATCCTTGCACCATGCTGCCAGAAGTACATAAGGAAACAGATCGAAATCCCGGAAAACCTGGAAGGAATATTCAGACACGGAATACTTGAAGAGCACCTCTCATCATTTATAACTGACGGGCTGCGGGCGCTGGTACTGGAATCATACGGATATAAAACGAAGCTGTTCGAATTCATCTCAGGTGACCACACAAGCAAGAATATTATGATTACAGCTGTAAAAGATGAATATACCGAAGATATGTACCTGAGGAAAGTTGTTGAAATTGAAAAGATGAAATCACAATTTGGCTTAACAGATTTTTACCTGGATAAACTGCTGACAAAAACAAAATAATTTTATGCTAAAACTGGATATCTCTCATATTTATGACTTCGTTTCAGAAAATGAAATAAGCTCATACCAAAAGGCTGTTACCGGCGCAAATGAAATGCTGTATAATAAAACAGGTAAAGGCAGCGACTACCTGGGATGGCTGAGCCTGCCTTCTGATATTAAAAAGGAAGAAATAAAGAAAATTAAAGAATGTGCTGCAAGCCTTGCATCGCAATCGGATATTATTGTTGTCATAGGGATTGGCGGCTCATACTTAGGCGCTCGTGCCGTAATAGATGCGCTTTCTAACAATTTTAACCAGCTGCTGAGTAAAAGTGAGCGTAAAGCACCATTAATTTTATTTGCCGGAGAAAATATCGGGGAAGATTATCACAAAGAGCTGCTTGATATTCTTAACGATCGTGATTACTCCGTTATTGTAATTTCAAAATCAGGTACAACCACTGAGCCTGCAATTGCATTCAGGCTGCTTAAAGCTCACCTTGAGATGAAATACGGCAAACCCGGGGCAAAGCAGAGAATAGCTGCCGTAACTGATAAGGCTAAAGGAGCATTAAAAAAACTGGCTGATTCTGAAGGATATCAAACATTTGTGATACCCGATGATGTGGGAGGCAGATATTCTGTATTAACGCCGGTTGGGCTGCTGCCCATTGCAGCTGCGGGATTTGATATTGATGCTCTATTAAACGGCGCAAAAAATATGCAGCAGCTTACACTTGATAAAAAAAGTATTGAAGAGAATCCTGCTGATCTTTATGCTGCTGCAAGGAACGCCATTTATAAAAAAGGAAAGACAACTGAAATACTTGCAAGCTTTACGCCGAACCTGAATTACATTATTGAATGGTGGAAGCAGCTATATGGTGAGTCAGAAGGCAAGGACGGGAAAGGGATATTTCCCGCGGGTGTGAACTTTACTGCAGACCTTCACTCGATGGGACAGTGGATGCAGGAAGGTACGCGGAATATCTTTGAAACAGTGATCAGCATTAATGAGCCGAAACAAACACTTAAGGTTCCGGCTGATAAGGATAACCTTGATGAAATGAATTATATTGCAGGCAAACACTTAAGCGAAGTAAATAAAATGGCGGAGCTTGGCACTATGCTTGCGCATGTAGAGGGCGGTGTTCCGAATATTTCAGTAACTCTAAATAAGCTGGACGAGGAGAATCTTGGCGAGCTGATCTATTTCTTTGAAAAAGCATGCGGTGTAAGCGGCTACCTGCTTGGTGTTAACCCGTTTGACCAGCCTGGAGTAGAAGCGTATAAAAAGAATATGTTCGCATTACTTGGCAAGGCAGGATTTGAAGATATGAAAGCAGAGCTGGAAAATAAGCTTAAAGGCAGATAGCAGTTTATGGCAGACGGATCCAGGACCAATAGGGGTATACTAAAATGGCGGATGCCTTCTCTGACTCAGGCTGTAATTATCATTTTAATTTTCGCAGTACCCGTAGCAGGCGCTTTTTATATTTTTCCGTACATCCCTCACTTTCTTAAAGTAATCCTGGCACTGGTATGGTTCATAGCCGCATACGGCGTTTATATTTATATTTTATAGCACGGCAAAGGTAAAGAAAAAAATACAATTACATCACCTGAAGCATTAAAAGGTGAGTTTGCCATAAACAATAACTGGTTAACTTATACATGCATTTATCCTTTTGCAGGAGCGGTTGCCTCAGTATTAAGCGGTTACTACCTTATAGCCATTATGCTTGTGTTAACTGGAATAATGCTGATAAAGGTTGGCAAATACTTTAGAAAAAGGATAAAAATTGATGAAAACGGGAATCTTTACTTAATACAAAAAGGTGAAGAAAGATTTATTGACTTCAATACGATAAAAAGTATTGAGTGCAGGCTGAAAAAAATGCAAACGGAATCAGTATATATCCCTAATATTATCATTTACTTCCGGGAAAATATCACAGAACAGAAGCCTGTAAAGCTGAAAATAAATTTACTGCGACACCTGGAATACGGAACCTATTGCCCCACTCAGATCATTTTAATGTTTATAAAAGAAAAGTGTATTTTACACGGATTTGGCATTACTTACCTGAACGCAGAAGAAACTGATTTTATTGCCGAGAAATATTAATAAATATAAATTATAATTTTATGAGAATAATACTGCTTTCATTCATCCTTTTAATAACATTTATGACAACATCTTACACTCAGAACCACTCCTGCTGCGAAGAGGAGACAACGGCGACAGAGAAAACCGATACAGGCTGCTGTGAGGATAAAGGCACAACAGGCAGTGA
>JAPUEV010000251.1 GCA_027492415.1 Ignavibacteria bacterium | reverse complement strand
GTAGTACCGAATCCTGACCTTAAGCCTGAAAATGTTTACACAGGTGAATTAACACTGAGTAAGATATTTGATAACAGGATAAAGATAGAAGGAAACGCATATTACAGCTTGGTTAAGGATATTACTGTACTTGCACCTTACCAGTTCAACGGAATGGATTCAATATTGTATGACGGCGTTATGACAAAAGTTGTTGCCAACCAGAACAAGAACGAAGGCTACATTTACGGCTACAGCCTTAACCTGAATGCAGATATAACAGACTGGTTTACAATATACGGTAATGTTGTATATACATATGGCAGGGTAAAGACTGATTCCACAGATGAGCCGCTTGATCACGTTGCACCTGTTTTCGGTAAAGCAGGCGTACAGCTGCAGTTCAGTAAATTCAGAGGTGAATTCAATGTAATGTATAACGGCTGGAAACACATTTGGGATTACAGCGCATCCGGCGAAGATAACGGCACATATGCAACCAGTTACGGAATGCCGGCATGGTATACACTAAACCTGAAGGCATATTACCAGGTAAATAAATACCTGCAGCTTCAGGCAGGCATAGAAAACCTTTTAGACCAGAGATACAGGGTTTTTGCATCCGGTATCAGCGGTCCCGGAAGGAATTTTTCAGCAACACTAAGGGTAAATTATTAAAAGCATTAATATATTTTATTTTTAACAGATATTATTCAGGCTTTCCTCCTGATAATCAAATACGACGTCAAATAGTTTGATAATATCTGTAATTGTATCAGGGCGGGATAATAAACCCATTTGTTTTACTAACAACGGTTTTAGTTCATCCCGCCCGGTTTTTTTGAGGATTACCGGAAGCGATCAGTTATCAGTATATGAAATAAAGTTTTCTTTAGAATAACATCTTTTTAACCCTGTTTTAATAATGTCTGAGCTCAAAAACAATATCCGAAGTTTCATCAAAATGAACATAATACTGTTCCTTTTAGTATTTTCTTTTTTTATTATCGGATATGACCTGACAACAGAATATTCTGATAATAACAATGATATCCATTTCTGTACCGATATAATTGCTAATTCAACAAAATCTGTAAAACGCCAAAAAAGCACTCCACCTGAATACCGGGTTAAACCCTGCATCAAAGACCAATCAGTAAATTCTGTTTCATTATTCAAATCTGAAATTTCCGAAACCTTTCAAAGCCGTCCCCCGCCATCAATATAGCTTTTAATTCAGGTCTCACATTCCAAAAATTTAATTAATAAGCTATGAATGATATAGTAAAATATCTAATATTATTATTAGCTTTCCAGGCAATTGTTTACTGCCAGGATGAAGCTAATGATACTGTAGTATACCAGACAGATGAAATAATGGTTACGGGCACAAGGGTTGAGCAGAAAATTATCGATATACCATATTCAGTTCAGAGGTTTGACCAGTCCGGCTGGATTACAAGCAGGAAAATAGGGATACAGGATGTACTTACAGTAGTACCTGGTTTATTCCTGCAGCCCAGGTACGGCAATCATGATACAAGAATAACTATCCGAGGCTTCGGCAGCAGGAGCAATACCGGCATTCGCGGAGTAAGGATATTGCTTGATGGTATTCCGGAATCAGAACCGGACGGGCAGACAAGAATTGAGGCAATAGATTTTACTTCTATAGGCAGAATTGAGCTTGTAAAAGGTAATTCATCATCACTTTACACAAATGCTCCCGGTGGAGTAATAAACTTCCTTACTGATAAGTATTTTCCTGTATCATTTGTAATGAGTGATAATGAATTCGGTTCTTATGGGCTGCGAAAGAACGGAATTAAATTCGGGCTTAACTCAAAGAACACACGCTTTATGACAGTATATAGTTACCAGAACTATAACGGGTACAGGCAGCACAGCCAGGAATACCAGAACAGGCTTAATACATTATTTGAAGCTGATATTACCCCTGCTTCAAAATTATCTGTGTTTGCATATTATGTTAACGGTATAATCAAGCTGCCCGGGGCATTAAGCCTGGAAGAATTCAACCGGAATGACACAATGGCTAACACAAGATCTTTAGGACGTGATGAGAAACGGATCACAAAGAAAGGAAGGATAGGGCTCACGTTCTTTGGCAGTTACGATAAAGACAAAATGAAGCATATCTTTGAAGCTACCGGTTACGGCACAATAAAGTATTTTAACCGGACTGCCAGGACTTACAGGGAATTTAACAGGTATGGTATTGGCGGTTCGTTCAGATATGTTAATAAACTGAAGTTTGGAAGCGGGCAGACAAAATACAGGAATGAATTTTCAATAGGTGGTGATATGTTTTACCAGGCCGGGCCAATTGATGAATATGTTAATTTTGGCGGGCAGAAAGGTGATGAGCTTATCAGTAAATCAGATGAGGTATTAAGCAATGTTGGTGTTTACGCACTTGAGCAGATAGATATTATTCCTGACAGATTATCAGTGCTGATAACGGGAAGATATGACAGGGTACTTTTTGATTTCAGAAATTCAATCGCTCAGTTCCAGGATACAAGCAGGCTTTTCCAGAAATTCACGCCTAAGCTTGCTGTGAATTTCAAAATAACACCTAACATAGCTCTGTATGGCTCAATTGGACTAGGATTTGATTCCCCGGCTGGGAATGAAATGGATAATTTTCCGTATACATCAGATAACGGATATCACCTGCTTAACCCTGACCTAAATGCCCAGAGATCAAAGAACTTTGAATTGGGAATTAAAGGAGATATAATCCGTTCAGCAAAGTTTGAATTTCTGCGGAATACTTTTTTTGAGCTTACATTTTATAAGAACAGGATAGAAGATGTGATAGTACCATTCATTGTTGACGGTGACCCGTATTTCAGGAACGCAGCATCGACGAACAGAACAGGTTTTGAAGCTGGGTTCAGCAGTGAAATTTATAATGGTCTTACATTGAAAGGCGCATACACTTTCCAGAACTTTAAATATGACAGTTATAATGCCGGGAGTATTGACGGAAACGGCAATATTACATACCGTGATTTCAGCGGGAATACAGAGCCATCTAATCCCGGACAGTTCACATCAGCAGAGCTGATGTACCAGCGGACTTTCATGAAAAATTACACTTTCTTTATTAAGGGTACTTTCCAGAATGTCGGAGAAATGTTCGTAGATGACGCAAATTCAGACAGCCTTAAAACAGCTCCATACAGCTTGCTGAATGCGCAGATAGGAATTGACCTGAAAATAAAGAATATCAGGTTACTCACATACTTTGGCTTAAACAACATAACTGATAAAAAATATGCTGCATTTATACAGATAAATTCAGACAGGAATGAATTTTATGAATCAGGACCCCGGAGGAATTTTTTTGGCGGAGTAACATTGGCTTACATCTTCAGATAATTTCATAGTATTAACATTAAAAGCTGAAAATTCAAATAAAACGAGGTAAAGATTTATTAAAAGGTGCCGCTTTATTAAATTTAAATTAAGGAATTTTAATGATAAATTGCGGTTGTTATTAAAAAATGCAGTAAGTAACTAATTTAATCACAATGAAAAAAACAGCCATTATTGCTGCTGCAATATTTTTATATTTATTTTCAGGAAGCGGTTTCAGCCAGTATACTAATTATATGATCTTCCCTTCGGGCAGAAATCAAATTGAGCCGAGTATTGTGCGGCACCCCCTGAATCCGCAGATACTATTCGCAAGCGCGTATACAATAACATCCAACCAGTTAAGAGAAGGCGTATATATATCCACAAACGGAGGACAGAATTGGCTGGGCTCTGATACAATTCCCGGGCTGGCAAATCAAAATTCACATGCAGGTGATCCCGGACCTATTATAGATAAGAACGGAAATTTTTTCATTACACACCAGGGCAGCTTTCCTTCCGGTATGTATTCAGATTACTCCACAAACCAGGGCGCTTCATTTACAAAAACCGTATTACCAATTTCACAGGGTGATAATGATAAAGGAGCTCCAGGTACAGATGATGCACCCGCAAGTTCTTTTTACGGCAGGTCTTATCTTGCATGGACAAGATTTACAACTCCTTTTCCCATAGTAATTTCATATACAACTGATGGCGCAGTGACCTGGTCAGGCATTATCCAGATAAATACTTCACTGAACACAAACAGGTCTTATGGTCCGTATGTTTCTGCGGGTCCTCAGGGTAATGTATACGTCACATGGGCTTCTGCCATTTCAACATCCCCGTTCACAGAAGACGCAATCGGGTTTGCCAGGTCAACAAACGGCGGCTTAAACTGGCAGGTCTCTGAAAATGCATATGACTGCAACGGTATCAGGACTACACAGCTTTCACCCTGGAATATAAGGGCTAACAGCTTTCCGGTGATGGATGTTGATAAAACAGGCGGAGCAATGAACGGATGGATATATAATGTAACTACCGATAAAAATTTAGCCCCTGCAGGAAGCGATCCGGATATTGTTTTGCACAGGTCAACAGATAACGGTAATACATGGTCACCCGGCGTAAGGGTAAACCAGGACCCGCTGAATAACGGAAGGAACCAGTTCTTTCCCGCAATACGTGTAGATGAACAGGGCGGCGTGAACATACTATATTATGATAACAGAAATGTCGCTGATTCTGCCGATGTTTATTTATCACGTTCAACTGATGGCGGAGCAACATGGAATGATTTCAGGATAAGCTCAAACCGCTTCAGGCCGGCACCTGTAACAGGTGTTGGGCAGGGCAACATGGGTGATAATATTGGTATGACCTCGGGGAATAACAAGCTTTATCCTGTTTGGATGAGCAATCAAAGCGGTTTACTGCAGGTTTGGAGCGCAATTATAGATTACACTATTATTGGCATTCAGCAGATAAGCAGCGAAGTACCAAAAGATTTCAGCATAGAGCAAAACTACCCGAATCCTTTTAATCCTGAAACTAATATTAACTTTAATATTACAAAAGCAGGATTTACAAGTATAAAGATATTTAATTCAGCTGGTCAGCTGATAAAAGTACTTGCTGAGCAGGAATTAAATCCTGGGAAATATTCGGTTAAATGGAATGCGGCAGATGAACCAAGCGGTGTGTATTTCTATTCAATTGAAACCAATAATTTCAGGGAAAGCCGGAAGATGATACTCATTAAATAGTGAAATAAAGGAATAGTGAAATAGCGATTTTTTCCATCAGCCCGGATTTATCATTTAATACCGCAGTAATGGAAAGAATAAAATTCAAATTACTAATAAAAAGTTAAGATCCGTTTAAGAAATTAGACGGATCTTTTATTTTATAAGAACCATTTTTTTAGACTCGGTAAATTTACCGGCATCAATTTTATATATATACACTCCGGAAGCAAGCCCGGGATTCTGAAAGCGGAACGTGTTAAATCCAGCGGGACGGTTACCTTCAATGAAAATTTTTATCAGCTTTCCTGTCAGGTCATAAATTGAGATCTTAACAAACTCAGGTTTTGCAAGCCTGTATGTGATGTTTGTAGAAGGATTAAAGGGATTGGGGTAGTTCTGCCCCAGCGAATAATCTTTCGGAATAATGCTGCCGCCCGGGGTGATGCCTATCATTGCGGTATTGTATTTTAAGATAGCTCCGTAAGAACCAAATGCAAAGCCGAATGTAGGTGAAAGGAACCTTGCTGCGTAGACAGATGTACTATCGGGAGCGGGAATACTTATCCATGGTGAATTTGTACTGCCTGAATCAAGATTTAAAGCCCAGGTCTGTGCAAAAGACATTGGCATCCAAAGCTCGCTTGGCGTCCTGAAAGCCAGGTCACGCCCTATGCCAAATAGCCCGGTGTTGTTATAGTTCCAGCTGAGAGCCGCATTATACGATGTAGAAGTTATAGCGCCGAACTCAAAATCACCGCCGCTTGAAATAATTTTATTTGAATTAATTGCCTTAACATCAAACAGCGGCTCTGCGGTTATACAGTAAGTGCTCCACGTATCCCCTGAGTTTGTTGTTTTCCATACTGCACCAACAATATCATACTGCCCTCCGCACATAAAGCCTGTTGTCTGATTAACAAAATTTATCCTTAGCTTGGGAAAGCCGTAAAGGAACTGGCATCCGGTGGAATCGATAAAACATTCTGTCCAGTTTGCGCCGTTATTGGTTGTGCGGAAAACTTTCCCGCTGAAGCCTGTTGCGATACCGTTTAGTGAATCAGTAAAATAAATAGTACTGATAATAACTGTTGTATCAGGGAACCGTGTTGTATTCCAGTTCACGCCCCCGTTGGTGGTTTTAAGCACATAAGAACCATTGAAGAAATAATCGTTGGATAGCGCCCAGCCAAGCCTTCGGTTAAGGAAAAAAATATCATCTATGTAATAATCAGTTATACCTGAGTTCTGCAGGCTCCAGTTATTGCCGCCATTGGTGGTATTGATTATTGTACCTGAATCACCTGCCGCCCAGCCGAAAACTGAATCTGCAAAGCTGCATTTTAAAAGCAGCCTGCCCGTTGGCGATGGAACGTGCTGCCAGTAATTCTGAGAGAACAAATTGACTGTTACAGCAGCTAAAAACAGGAAGAGAGATAATATTTTTATAAAGCTTTTCATGATCTGTAATTCATTACGCTCATTATTTTACCAGAAGCATTTTTATTGTTTCCTGTTTACCACCTGAAGAAAGCCTGAAGAAATATATACCGCTTGGATACCTGGCAGCGTTCCACTCAATTGCATGGTATCCCTGCGGCTGGTAGTTATTGAATATATTCTGAACCAGCTCCCCGGTAATATTGAAAATTTCAGCTTTTACCATTCCCCCGCTGTTAATGGTATACCCAATTGTTGTAGAAGGGTTGAACGGATTGGGATAGTTCTGTGAAAGCGTGAACGCACCGGGAACTCCGGTACCTTCATCGCTTAAGCCTATTACAGCAGAATTATATTTATAAATCACACCTTCAGAACCGAATGACCATCCGAATGTCGGGGTCATAAATATGGTTGAGTTTATCAGCTTTCCGTCAGGTGAGGGTATTTCGCGCCATACTGAGCCAATGTTGCCGGAATCAGTATTCACCGCAAAGCTTTGCAGGTAATTTAAAGGTACCCAGACCTCTTTTTGTGTCCGGAATGCCAGTGAATAACCCCGCGCAAGAATATTATTAAGCTCATAGTTCCAGTTATTACCTCCGTCGGTTGAAATAACGGTGCTCAAGCCGTACTCAAAATCACCGCCGTTGGCAACTATTTTATTATTTGAAACAGCTGTTATATTATATAGCGGCTCTGAAGCGACACAATAAGTGAACCAGTTAGCACCTGCATTGGTAGTTTTCCAGATCATGCCCTGTATATCAATCTGTCCCCCGCAGGCAAAACCTGTTGTATGATCTATAAAATACAGCTTTGTTTTGGGAAAAAGATACAGGAACGGGCAGTAAGATGTATCTATGAAACAGTTAAACCAGTTTGAGCCCGAATTTGTTGTCTTGTAGATCAACCCGCTGTAACCTGTCATATAACCGGTAAGCGTATCAAGGAAATATATGGTATTGAATACAAGCGTTGTATCCGGATACCTTGAGCTTGTCCAGTTAATTCCGCCATTACTTGTTCTAAGCATTACTGTTCCCTGGAAGAAGAAATCATTAGCAAGCGCCCAGCCTGAATTTTGATTGATGAAGAAAATATCATCAATTGCAAAGTTTGTGATGCCGCTGGATTGCTTTACCCAGTTATTGCCGCCGTTGGTTGTATTTATAATTGCACCTGAATCACCTGCAGCCCACCCGAAAACCGTATCTATAAAGAACGACTTTGTTAATGTTTTATTAACAGGCGAGCTTACATTAAGCCAGTATTGCTGGCAATACGAGCTTAAGCTCCAGATCATTAATATGGAAGCAATTATTGATTTCATTTGCTCTATAATATAATTAATTATTGAAATTTAGATTAGTCAATTAATACGCTATATACATTTTTTAAATACCTAATAATTATACATTATTTAAAATTTTGGCAGAAACTGTTTACATTGCAATAGATAATTGATATTATTAATTTTGGCTGCAGCTATTCATTTGGCATAATTCACTAAATCCATCAAACAAGAGCAGAATGTTAGATATTAATTATATCAGGGAAGAATTCCCTATTACAAAGAAATCATTTCCGGTTTACGGCAGCACGGAGCCAAAAACACTTATTTATCTTGATCACGGCGCATCAACACACCCCTGCAGCACAGTACTTAACAAGTATATCGATTTCATAAAGAATTATTACTCAAACGTACACCGCGGCAAGCATAACTTAAGCATGATATCGACCGAGCTTTTTGACAGGGTTTATGAAACAATCTTTAATTTCATAAATGCCAGCCGTGATGATAATGCAATTGTTCTGACAGCCAATACTACCAGCGCGCTTGATATGACAGCCTGGCTGATGAAGGATTATGAGGGAATAACACTGGTATCGCTGATGGAACACCATTCCAATGACCTGCCGCACAGGCACAGGGGCGAAGTACTGCATTTTGGGGTGAATAAAGACGGCACACTTGATATGCATGACCTTGAGCACAAGCTAGCAAAGCACAAAGTTAAGCTGGTTGCGGTTACAGCGGCATCAAATGTAACAGGCTCTATTAATGATATTCACAGAATTGCGGAGCTTGCGCATAAACACGGCGCAAGGATACTGGTTGATGCGGCGCAGATACTTGCGCACAAGCAAATTGATGTAAAGCCAAACAGTGACCCGCAGCATATTGATTTCCTTGCGGCTGCCGGGCATAAGGCATACGCGCCATTCGGTTCAGCGTTTCTTTTTGGTCCCAGGGAAGTACTGGACAGAGTGCAGCCTTACACACCGGGCGGCGGTACCGTGCTGTTTGTAAGTGAGCATGATTATGTTTACGCAAGCTCACCCGACAGACACCAGGGCGGAACACCCAACATTGCAGGCGCGATTGCGCTGGCGGAATCACTGAACTTTTTAAGCAAAGCGGGACTTGATAACGTTAGGCAGCATGAAGTTGAGCTTACTGAATACGCCTTAAAAAAAATGAAGGAAATCCCCGGAATAAATATTCTTGGAGATATTCCCGCAGAGAACAGGCTTGGAGTTATTACATTTAATATAAATGAGCTGAGCAACGGGCTTGTTGCAGATATACTGAACCACGAAGCGGCTATTGCAACGCGGAACGGCAGGTTCTGCGCGCATCCGTATTTAAGCGTCCTGTTAGGCAGGAGTGATTCAGAAGATATAATTCAGAGAATTAAACACGGCGAAAAATTTGATATTGGCGGCGCTGTCAGGATATCCTTCGGTATATTTAACACTGAAAGCGAAGTTGATGATGTGGTCGAAAATCTGACTATGATAGCCAATCATAAATGGAAGGCTAAATATGATGATACAATGGCATATTTTGACTGCAAGGGAGTGCAGCTAAGCTCTTCGTAATAATGGAATCATCTTTTTATATCTTGTCTATGAATC
>JAPUEV010000250.1 GCA_027492415.1 Ignavibacteria bacterium | reverse complement strand
GAACAGTTATGGATGTTCATAGCTGCTCCTTTGACCGGTGCAATCTTAGCCGGTGTAGTATACAGGTATTTGGGCAGAAAGGAATAAAACTTTTTAAAAGCAATTCTTTTCACAGCTGACCGAAAATAAAATTATGATTTTAATAGGGATATTATAGCTATTGAGTGAATTATCCCTCCTTTAATAATGGGGGGATTTTTTTTCTCAAAATTACTTTAAGGAGCGCCGCAGTGTTAAAGTGCCAATAGTTAAGGAGCTATCTTTGGCAAGCAGCCAGTCTTTGTGGCTTTTAGTTTCAGGGCTGGATTTAGTGACATTAAAATACAGCTGCAGGCTATCCCCTTTTTCTTCGACTATTTCATATGAACCTTCTTCTGATATGGGAGGGTACCCTGATAACTTATAATTCCTGCCGTCAAACTCATAATCGATGTACCATGCCCGCAAATCGGTTGAATCACCGATATTGCCTGATGCTGACCATTTGCCCTGCAGTCTGGATACATTTTTACCGCACCCGTTAAAGAGGATAATATACATCATTACGGGAATGATAAATACCAATATTTTTGAAAAAAATCTCATGTGCGGGTTTAATATAATGAAATAATGGAAAAATAGTTATGGAAATTTCATTTAAAATTACCACCTCTTCTAAAAACCCTTAAAAATCTAAAAAATTCATTTAATTAAAAAAATCAGCAAATTAGGTGATAAAAATCATATAATCCTTTGACGCAGGTCATATTAAACTATGACCATAAGCCCTAATTTTGTAACAGAATATGCAGATTTCAGAAGTAGTAAACCTAAAGGAAGGGACTCTCTGCTATCACTGCGGTGAAGAATGCGTGAGTCTGGATATTCAAAGTGGTGCGAAGACGTTTTGCTGTACAGGCTGTAAAACAGTGTATGAAATACTGCACGAGAACAACCTATGCAAGTATTACGATCTGGATAATACACCCGGAATATCACAAAAGAAGCTGGATAGTGCACTGGTTTCGCGGTACTCTTATTTAGATGACCCGAATATCATACGTCAGCTCACAAATTTTACAGACGGCAATATTTCCATCTGCAATTTTGTTATTCCCCAGGTTCACTGTTCATCCTGTATCTGGCTGCTGGAAAAGCTGCATAAGCTTAACAGCGGAATAATACAATCTGAAATAAATTTTCTTCAGAAGAATCTGAGCGTAAAGTTCAAAAATTCAGAAATAAGCTTAAGGCAGGTAGTAGAGCTTCTTACAGCTGTTGGTTACGAACCGCAGATAAGCCTTAATGATATTGAAAATAAAGTTAAGTATCACTCAAATAAAAGTTTATATTATAAAATAGGGCTTGCAGGATTTTGTTTCGGCAATATAATGCTGTTAAGTTTCCCTGAGTATCTTGCTCCTATTGGCTCTTTAGAACATTCGTTCAAACAATTTTTCGGGCTTCTGAACCTAATATTAGGTGCTCCCGTGCTTATTTATTCTGCTGGAGACTACTTCAAATCTGCATGGAGCGGTATAAAACAAAAAAGTATAAATATTGATTTCCCGATCGTACTGGGACTTGTTGTTTTATTCATCAGAAGCTCGTTTGAAATTTTAACTAATACCGGCGTTGGGTTCATAGACTCAATGACCGGTCTTATTTTTTTCCTTCTGCTGGGCAAGCTTTTCCAGAGTAAAACCTATGATGCCCTTAACTTTGAAAGAAATTATAAGTCATACTTCCCTATATCAGTCACATTAAAGAATAAATCTGAAGAAACATCCATACCGGTCTCGAACCTGAAGAACGGCGACAGGATAATTATCAGGAACAATGAGCTGATTCCCGCTGATGCAATACTGTTTAACGGTAACGCAAGCATAGATTACAGCTTTGTAACGGGTGAATCAATACCCGTGCAAAAGGTTGCCGGAGAAATAATATACGCCGGCGGCCGGCAGTACGGCAGCGCAATTGAGCTTGAAGTGATCAGGACAGTGTCACAAAGCTATTTAACCCAGCTTTGGAACAAAGATGCCTTTATTAAAAAAGATGAAGATAAGTTCAATTCACTTGTAAATATTGTAGGTAAATACTTCACTGTGCTAATATTATTTGTTGCAGCTGCGGCATTTTTATACTGGTACCCAACAAGCTTAAGAACTGCGATAAATGCATTTACAGCAGTTTTAATAATTGCCTGTCCATGCGGTATTGCGTTAACCAGTCCTTTTGCACTTGGGAATGCGGTAAGGATACTTGGCAGGAATAAATTTTACGCCAAGAACGCAAGTGTGGTTGAGCGGCTTTCTAAAATAGATACAATTGTATTTGATAAAACCGGGACCATAACCCGTACAGGTGACGCTGATATTACATTTAACGGCAATATGCTGAGCCCGTATGAACAAAAGCTGGTAAAGTCTCTGGTGAGGAACTCAACACACCCGCTTAGCAGCAGAATATTTGATGCGATCGATACGAAAGAAATATTCGAGGTTTCTTCTTACAACGAGCTTTCAGGCAAAGGCATAGAAGCTGAAATTGACAGCAGGCATGTAATATTAGGCTCGGCTTTATTTGCAGCTGATAAGAACAAGATATTACAGACAGCAGAAAGACTGAACACTAATACAAATTCAAGAATATTCCTATCAATAGACGGCTCGATAAAAGGATTTTTCGCTGTAAATAATATTTACAGAAACGGGCTGGATAATATTACTGCGGACCTGAAGGAAAACTATAATCTTGCAGTCATATCAGGTGATAATGAAAGTGAGAAAGAAAATCTTTCAAAGTATTTCGGTTCATCGAACAAAGTTCTCTTTAACTGCACCCCGCATGATAAACTTGATTATGTAAAAGAGCTTCAGGATAAGGGGCACAAGGTATTGATGGTAGGCGACGGCTTGAATGATGCCGGGGCTTTAAAGCAAAGCGATGTTGGTATTGCCATTTCCGAAGATGTCACTAACTTCTCCCCTGCCTGCGACGCTATACTTGATGCTGCTGAGTTCGGCAAGCTGAACATGCTGATAAAATTTTCAAAGACAACAAAAACCATAATTATCATAAGCTTTATAATATCTGTAATATATAATGTACTTGGGGTAACACTGGCATTTCAGTCAGAAATATCACCGCTACTAGCGGCAATATTGATGCCCGCAAGCTCTATAACAGTAGTTCTGTTCACAGTACTTTCCACTAATTTAATGGCTAAGAGAAGAGGATTATAATGAGTGTTATAGTAATACTTGTGTTTTTCAGTGTACTGGTAGCAGGCGGATTTTTACTGGCATTTATGTGGGCAGTCCGTTCAGGACAGTATGAAGACAGGTATACACCATCAGTAAGGATATTATTTGATGATGAAGTAAAAGAAAAAGATATTACTTAAATTTTTATTATGTTTTAACCGTATATCAGCAAAAATAATTTTAAACTTTAAATAAACGAACTAAACTTAATTTCAAAAGGAGATTCCATATCATGGAAATGGAAAAGTTCAGTTATGATAATCGGATAGTCCGCAACTTTGCTATAGCTACAATGATCTGGGGTGTAGTGGGCATGCTTGTGGGTTTATTGATAGCATTTCAGATCTACATTCCGGCTTTAAACTTCGGCATACCATATACAACATTCAGCCGGTTAAGGCCTTTACATACAAACGCAGTGATATTTGCATTCGTAGGAAATGCAATGTTCATGGGTGTTTATTATTCATTACAAAGAATAACAAAAGCCAGGATGTTCAGCGACCTGCTAAGCAAGGTGCACTTCTGGGGCTGGCAATCGATAATTTTATGTGCAGCACTAACACTTCCTTTAGGTATAACTACAAGCAAAGAATATGCTGAGCTGGAGTGGCCTATTGATATCCTGATCGCACTCGTGTGGGTGGTTTTTGCCATCAACATGTTCGGGACAATAGTGAAACGCCGGGAAAAGCATATGTATGTTGCTATCTGGTTCTACATAGCGACTGTTGTTACGGTCGCAGTGCTGCACATTGTTAATTCTATAGAAATACCGGTAACACTTTTTAAAAGCTATTCAATGTACGCAGGCGTACAGGATGCGCTGGTACAATGGTGGTACGGACATAATGCCGTGGCATTTTTCCTTACCACACCGTTTTTGGGACTGATGTATTATTACCTTCCTAAAGCTGCAGGCAGACCGGTATATTCATACAAGCTTTCAATTGTGCATTTCTGGTCTTTGATATTTATTTATATCTGGGCTGGTCCTCATCATTTATTATACACAGCATTACCTGACTGGGCACAATCACTTGGAACGGTATTTTCAATAATGCTTATAGCACCATCATGGGGAGGTATGATAAACGGTCTGTTAACACTGCGCGGTGCATGGGATAAGGTCCGTGAAGACCCAATTCTAAAATTCATGGTTGTAGCTGTTACCGCTTACGGTATGGCAACATTTGAAGGACCGATGCTTTCGTTAAAGAATGTAAACGCAATAGCTCATTTTACTGACTGGATAGTAGCTCACGTTCATGTTGGCGCACTTGGCTGGAACGGATTCCTTTCATTTGGTATACTTTACTGGCTGATCCCCAGGCTGTATAAGACTGATCTGTATTCGAAAAAGCTTGCAAACGTTCATTTCTGGATCGGTACGCTTGGCATAGTATTTTATGCAGTTCCAATGTACTGGTCAGGTATTACTCAGTCATTAATGTGGAAACAGTTCACACCGGAAGGAATTTTACAGTATCCTAACTTCCTTGAAACAGTAACAAACCTGATACCATTATATGCTATCCGTTCAGTTGGCGGAACAATGTATTTTGCAGGCGTAATAATTGGCGTTTACAATCTTGTTAAGACTATTAAGCTTGGCAAGCTTGAAGCAAATGAACCTGCTGAAGCTCCGGCAAGAGCTACAATTCTGTTAAATAATGCAGGTGAAACAAAACACAGGTGGCTTGAAAGAAAACCTTTGCAATTCGCGCTTGTGGCAACAGTTCTTGTTTTAATAGGCGGTTTGATAGAAATTATACCGACATTCCTTGTAAAATCAAACGTACCAACAATATCAAGCGTAAAGCCATACACACCGCTTGAATTACAGGGACGTGACTTATATATAAGAGAAGGCTGTAATAACTGTCACTCACAGATGATAAGGCCTTTCAGAAGTGAAACCGAAAGATACGGCGAATATTCAAAGGCAGGAGAGTTTGTTTATGATCATCCATTCTTATGGGGCTCAAAAAGAACCGGACCTGACCTTCAGAGGGAAGGTAAAAAATATCCGAATGTATGGCATTACCTGCATATGCAGGACCCGAGGCAGATCTCGCCGGGCTCTATTATGCCCAGCTACGCATGGCTGCAGGAAAATGACCTGGATATTACAACTACAGAAGCCAAGATAAATGCTATGAAGACCTTAGGCGTACCGTATCCTGAAGGATATGAAAAGATTGCAAATGATGAACTGATGAAACAGGCAATGATAATTACAGAAGATCTCAACAAGAACGGGGCACCGGTAACACCTGAAAAAGAAATAGTTGCAATGATTGCATACCTGCAGAGACTGGGTGTGGATATTAAGGGCGATAAAACTGCCGATATGAAGGAGGTTAAGTAAGATGGATAAACAGGTACTTCAAAGTATAACAGGTGTTGAAATTTACCCGGTTATATCTTTAATAATATTTATTGTCTTCTTTTTACTTGTATTAGGCTGGATCTTCACTTTAAGCAAAGGTTACATTACCAAAATGGAAAACCTGCCTCTTGAAGATGATAACTGTAACGGTACAAAGAATAATTTAAATGCAGGAGGTGTAAAATGAAAAAATTCCTTAACAATAAAACTGCACTTTTAGTTATGCTGCTTGTAAATGCTCCATTGTTTGCACAGGCAACTACAGGCAAAGATGACGGCATGAATGAATACTCAAAACTGGCAGGTGCAATGGTATTTTTGCTTGTTGCATTCCTTTTTGTACTGTTCTTTATTCTATCCGCACCAAAATACAGCTACTCAGGCAAGAGAAAAAAAGAAGGTTTATCATTTATTGCCAAGCTTTCCAATATTTTCAACAGGGCTGTACCGATCGAAAAGGAAAAAGATATCATGCTTGATCACGATTTTGACGGGATCAAGGAGCTTAATAATACTATTCCGCCATGGTTCAACTTTTTATTCTATGGTTCAATAGTAATTGCCGCAATATATCTTATAGACTATCATGTAATTGGCTCAGGCAACGTAATGGTGGATGAATATGTGAACGAAGTTAAAATAGCAAATGATAAGCGGGAGGAATTGATAAGAACAGGCGCATTTATTAACGAAAATAATGTAACACTTCTAACTGAAGCAGGAGACCTGGAAAAGGGTAAGCAGATATTTACAACAAACTGCACACCCTGCCACGGACCTGATGCAGGCGGAACTGTTGGACCAAACCTGACTGACCCCAACTGGATTCACGGCGGTGGAATAAAAAATGTTTTCACAACAGTTAAGAACGGTGTGCCTGCCAAAGGAATGATAACATGGTCAACTTTACTTACCCCTAAACAGATTCAGCAGGTTTCAAGCTATATATTAAGCCTGCAGGGCACTAAACCCGCAAACGGCAAGCCGCCTGAAGGTAATATCTGGGTTGATAGTGTTAAATCCACAGGCAATGATTCAATAAAAGTAAACGATACCTCAAAAGTTAAGCCAGATACAACAAAGCTGAAAACAGATTCATCAAAGATCAAAAAAGATTCTATTAAAGTTAAATAATTCATTTTAATTTCCCTGCTGTCTTCATCCGGCAGCAGGGAAAATTTTACAGGGCAGCCCATTAATTAAATGCATATGCAGAGCTCAAATACTATCATAGATACTGACTCTTTCAGGGATCATTTAGGAATAATTACAGACGACGGAAAAAGAAAGAACATTTATCCTAAAAAACCAAAGGGTAAGTTCTATAATGCCAGGACAATTTTCAGCATGGTACTTCTAGCATTTCTTTTCGGGATGCCGCTGATAAAAGTAGACGGACATCCTTTTATGATGTTCAATATTGTTGACAGGAAATTTATCTTGTTCGGGCAGGTTTTTGGCACACACGATTTTTTCATTCTTGCGCTGGGTTTTATTACTTTTGTTGTATCGATAATACTTTTTACAGCAGTATTCGGAAGGGTTTTTTGCGGCTGGGCATGCCCGCAAACAGTTTTTCTTGAGATGGTATTCAGAAAAATTGAGTTCTTTATTGAAGGTGATTACGTTAAGCAAAAGAACCTGAATTCAGCACCCTGGACAGGAACAAAAATTTTCAAGAAACTTTCCAAATGGGGAATTTTCTTTGCGCTATCAGTACTTATCGCAAATACTTTCCTTGCATGGATTATCGGGATAGATGACCTGAGAAAGATAATAACAGAACCGGTTTATAAGCATCTCGGCGGATTTATCGCAATGATCTTGTTTTCCGGCGCATTTTACTTTGTATTTGCATGGTTCAGGGAATATGCCTGTATTTATGTTTGTCCTTACGGCAGGCTGCAGGGCGTATTGCTGGATAAGAAGACTACGGTAATAGCGTATGATTATGTAAGGGGTGAGCCAAGAGGAAAGCTTAAAAAAGGCGAAGAGCGTACAAATGGTGATTGCATTGACTGTAAGGAATGCATGGCAGTTTGTCCTACAGCTATAGATATCCGTAACGGTACCCAGCTTGAATGTGTTAACTGTACAGCCTGTATAGATTCATGTGATAATATTATGGATAAGATAGGCAAGCCAAGAGGACTGATAAGATTTGCTTCGGAAGACAGCATTAAGAATAAGACCAAATTTAAAATATCAGCCAGAGTAATAGCATATTCTGCGGTCCTTGTAATACTGCTGACAGTTCTAACAATTTTAATTAGCTCCAGGAAGCCGATGGATGTCACAATATTAAGAGCCCCCGGAATGATATTCCAGGAACAGCCTGATAATAAGATCAGCAACCTCTATACAATGAAGCTGACAAATAAGACTTTCCATGATGTAAATATTACTTTAAAGCTTGAAAATATTGAAGGTGAGCTAAAGGTAATTGGCAATGATATCAAGGTACCTTCGGGAGATGTAACTGAAACCAAGTTCCTTGTACTATTGCCGAAGGATAAGCTAACAGTTATGAATACACCTCTTGAAATAGGGGTTTACAGGGACGGGACAAAGTTTGAGACAAACAAAATCAACTTTCTTGGACCTGCAGTACAGAAATAAAAAATTTTAATATTCAAAAGGAGTTAATTATATATGAGCTGGGGTAAAGGAATAATATTGGTATTTACTGTATTCATGATAGGAATAGGGGTTATGGTATATAAATCCATGACAAAGAATATTGATCTTGTTTCCAACAATTATTATGAGAAAGAGCTTAAATACCAGGAGCAGATAAACAAAATAAATAATACAAACAGGCTGGCACAGGGTGTAAAGATCGAAACAAATTCCGGCGCAGTGATAATTACTTATCCCGGAAATTCAGGTAAAGTTACAGGCGAAGTTTCTTTTTACAAGCCTTCTGACGCTAAAAATGATTTTAAGATAAATGTTGAATCAGGCAGCGACCTGAAACAGATTATAAGCACTGAAAAGCTTACAAAGGGATTATGGAAGGTACAGGTTAACTGGGCAATGGACGGTCAAGAGTATTTTAATGAAGAAAAGATTACGATACAATAAATTGGAATAAATTTTGTTGTTGGTGAAAACACCAACAAAGGGAAGTAATTTATAATAGTTAAATGGAATTATTAACAGGATTTTTGGTGGGTTTACTGGGCAGCTTTCACTGCATCGGAATGTGCGGACCGATAGCTGTTGCCCTGCCTAAGAGCAATCCGTTAGTTCTTTCAAGGCTGCTTTATAATCTTGGCAGAGTAATAACATATTCATTGCTGGGCCTGGTATTTGGTTTACTGGGTTCAAGACTGGAAATGTTCGGCCTGCAGAGGATAATTTCAATTACACTTGGGGTATTAATATTATTAACTGTAATTACCCCGACATCTTACCGTTTGAAGATTTCAAATGCACTTGGATTATATAAGTTTGTGGGAATCCTTAAGATGTATTTTGGGAAGGTATTTAAAAGCCATTCAAAGTCCTCTATGCTCGTTATCGGCTTATTGAACGGTTTATTGCCCTGCGGATTTGTTTATATAGGTATAACAGGCTCTATAGCGCTTGGTGACCCCGTAAATGGCATGCTGTTCATGATGATGTTCGGTTTGGGTACTTTACCAATGATGTTCGGTGTTTCGTTGATAGGAAGTGTTATTAACATGAATTTAAGGCAGAAATTTACAAGACTTTTACCTGCGTTTTCACTGATACTTGCTGCGGTATTTATACTGCGCGGTTTAAACCTCGGTATTCCCTATTTGAGTCCGAAGTTAGAACATAAGCCGGCAACTGAGCAGGTTATTTGCCATTGAGTGTAACCGATAAATTTTGGCTAATATACGTTACAAATCCCCTT
>JAPUEV010000249.1 GCA_027492415.1 Ignavibacteria bacterium | reverse complement strand
CCGGCACAAAGATAAATATCAATACCGCTCTTGCCGGTGACCTTGCCACACTACCGGGCATAGGCGTGGTAATGGCTGAGAGAATAATTGAATACAGGGAGCAAAACGGTAATTTCAAAAAACCTGAGGACCTGTTGAGGGTAAAAGGCATTGGCGAAAAGAAGTTCGATAAGCTGAAGGAATATATTCAGGTAGAGTGAACAGGTTATAACGCACTGCTAATTTGATTGATTGGCACATTAATAACCCTTAATTTTGTAAAATTTAATTTTATATATATTGAGCAGATCATTAGGCATAGGATTTTCAGGTAATACGATCTATTTCACCGAGCTGCTTGGGGATGAAAAAACTACCAGGGTAGATCACATTGAGTCGGTTAAAGTTGATTTCAACTTTGAAGATGAGCTTGGTAAATACAAAAGCAGCCAGAAAGATCTTACAAACATTTCCGGGGAAATAAGTACTTACATCACAAAACGTAACCTTGATATTAAAAAAGCCGGCTTAACAATAAGCTCTTCACAGGCATTTCTTATCACGCTGCCTGTTGATTACTCAGAAGGCAAGCAGTCAATAAACTCAAAAATTTACTGGGAGCTTTCAAATTATTTTCCTGATAATTATAATGACTTCCTGATAAATACATACAGGCTCAATAATGTTCTGCCCTGCAAAAACTCAGATGATTTCCTTGTCATAGCTGTGCAGAAGAATACCGTTGAGTTTATTAAACGGATATTTAAAATCTGTTCGCTTGAGCTCAGCGTAATTGATATTGATCATTTCTCCGCAGAAAATTCCATACGCAGGAACTATGAATCAAAAATTAAAGGTAAGAACCTTCTGCTTGTTGGACTGAAAAAGGGCAGGGTAGATTACGGATATATACAGGACGGCAAGTATAAGTTTTATTCGCATTCAAAATACTCACATGAAACCGAGTTCAATTTAATCCTTACAAGAAAGCTTAATTCAATAATCAATTCAGAGCCTGTTTGCAAAAAGCTTGATGCCATTTACCTGTACGGTGATGATATTAAAGAGGATACACTCGAATCACTGGAAAAACAGGGATACTCTGGCATTACAGTTATCAATCCCTTTGAAAATATCAGCTCATCAGAGCTACTGCTTAAAAACGAATCCCTGAGGAAAATTACATATAAGTTTTCTGCCAGCTGCGGCATAGCATTGCGTAATTTAGCGGCTCAGCAGCCCCAATGAGAATAATCGGCGGAACATATAAGTCCCGGAAAGTACACTCAACATTTGAGCCTAATAACTGCATTAAAGGAAATATTTCAGGTTACAGGCCAACTACCGATAGAGCCAGGGAAACGCTCTTTAATGTACTGAATAATATCATCGATTTCGAAGAAACACGCTGCCTTGATCTCTTTGCGGGCTCAGGTGCGGTTGGTTTTGAGCTTATCAGCAGGGGAGCGGCACACTGTGATTTCGTTGAAAATGCACATAAGCAGATCGCAAATATTCAGAAAACAGCAGGTGAGCTTGGCTGCCAGGAAAAGATAAGCATAGTAAATGAGAACGTGTTGGGATTTTTAAAGCGCCCGGTGAATGATTTCTATGATATTATCTTTGCTGACCCGCCTTACGGGTATGAATTTTATAATGAGCTGATGCAGTCAGTTATGAACTTTGGGTTTACCATTTTTATTCTGGAGCATTCAGGCGAAAGGGCAGGCATGTTCAGCTTAAATGATTTTGAGGTCATTGAAAAAAAAGTAGGCTTAACAAATTTCACAATTTTAATAAAGAAAGATTAATGCCCAAAACAAAAGCTATTTATCCCGGAACGTTTGACCCGCTTACATTGGGGCATCTTGATGTTCTTATCAGGGCATCAAAGCTTTTTGATGAGGTTATCATCTCGGTTGCAAAAAGCTCTTCAAAAAATACGCTGCTTACTATTGAAGAAAGAGTTGCGATTATAAATGATTCAATAAAAGATATCCGTAACTGCAGGGCTGAAAGCTTTGACGGGCTTCTGGTGAACTACGCGAAAAGCAAAAATGCTGATGTGATAATAAGGGGATTGCGCGCGATATCCGATTTTGAATATGAATTCCAGCTTGCGCTTACTAACAGGAAAATAGCGGAAAATATTGAAACAGTATTTTTAATGCCGGGTGAGAAGTATTCTTTTATAAGCTCAACCCTTGTAAGGGAAATTGCCAAATACGGCGGAGATGTTAAGGATTTTGTTCCCCCTGAAGCTGAAAGAATAATAAGAAGCAGGTTTAAAAAAATTGATTAAGCAAGATTATCTTTAAAGAACCCTGTTGCAAGCTCTATAACCTCATCAAAAGCCCTGGTTGAGCCTTTGAACGGATGCTCAACACCAAATGTATGCCCTGTATTTTCTATTGTTTGAAGCTTTGTAAAACCTTTACCCGATGCAGAGTAAATTTTTTCTGCATCAGTGTATTTTACAGCAAGGTCTTCCTTTCCATGAATTATCAGGTAAGGTTTCCTCAGCCTGCCGGCAGCTTTTAAAATATCAAGCTTTTCGTGATTTTGCTCAATATCATCCAGCAGACTTACATTCATTCTCATCATCTGGTTTGTGCGTGTATTTGGTATTTCGATGTACCCTTTTTCGCGCCAGCGTTTTTTCTGTTCATTAGTATAACGGTCAAACGAAGCAATTGAAGCCAGTGTAACTAGTGCTTTTATTTTGTTATCATTTGCTGCTGTGATAATGGAAATTCCCCCTCCGCGGGAGTGTCCAATAAGACCTGTTCTGTTATTATCAACCGGATATTTTTCAGCCAGTGAAGGTAAAAATTCAATTACAGCTTCAAGATCATTTAATTCAATTGAATGAGTATTTTCAGCAAAAAGGTCAAGGCGTGTAAAATCCATGGGTGAAGAGCTTTCAACTCCATTGCCGGAGAAGTTGAAGCTTAGAACTGCAAAACCGCTTTCGGCAAGCTTACTGCATAAATACGGAAAACCTCCCCAATCTTTAAAGCCTTTAAATCCGTGGGAGAATATTAATATCGGCAGCTTTCCGGATGAACTTGTACTATTAATATACAAGGAGGCATTTAACGGCCCGTTATTACCGGCGGGAATTTCAAGATTTGTTGGTGGTAGCATTAAATTTCTCAATTATTTAGATTTGGCGGGTTTGAATTTTGCAAATATGTTAAAATTTATCCATATATGCAATAACTGTTAATATTAAATTATAAAAAAAATAACTTGACAAATTACACAAAAATTGATATTATGCGTTATTCAATAAACTAATTTTCAATAATTGGAGAGATCATGAAGAGAAGTAATTACATTTTCACTCTGTTTGCAATGATACTTATGGTATTTGTTGTAAGCAGTTCATATTCACAGTTAAGATTATCCGGCAACGAAAGGGATAATAATAACTCAGTTCCACCAAGCAATTTCCTGATAAATTCAGTTTTATTCAACCAGATGGATACAATTGGCGGAACAGGTTCAGCTTCACAGCAGTTCCCTGATTTTTCAAACAATGTCATCGAAACTGCTGAAGATTTTATCGTTCCTGCAGGTGTTAGCTGGAGAATAGATAGTATCGATTGCGGCGGACAGTGGAGTACTGCTGGTCCTATGGTAACAATCAGGTACAACATCTACGCTGATTCAGGCAACGCTGGTATCAGACCAGGTAACGTTCTGTTCAGAGATTCACTTATCGTTCCTATAACTGCATTAAACAATGCAAGTCCAACATTCAAACTTCCAACACCACGTACATTAACAGGCGGCGCAAAATACTGGATCTCAGTTATGACTGTTCATTCATTTGCAGCTACCGGTCAGTGGTTCTGGTCAACAAGACAGACAAGATTCGCACCATGCGTTTTAAGAGATCCGGGTAACCTTCTTGCAGGCGGTACTGCATGGAGAATTACAACTGTTGCTCCGAACCAGGGTGTTCAGATCAGAATGAGAGGCGAAGTTATTTCAGCTCCTCCTCCGAGCCCTGTATTAAGCTTCTGCAGAACCGGTATCAATGTTCCTATTATCGATCACACAATGGTACAGGATTCAGTAAACGTTATTCTTGGTGCAGGATGCTCAGTTACAGACGTTAACGTTAGAATTGATAACGTAACACACACATGGGATTCAGATCTTTCATTCTATTTAAGAAAAGGTACAACAGGCGCACTTATCATCAATAAAGTTGGTAGCTCAGGCGATAACTTTGTTAATACTTTATTAAACGATTCAGCTTCAACACCAATAGCTTCCGGAACAGCTCCTTTCACAGGATCATTCCAGCCTTCTAACCCGTTAAGCGTATTTAACGGCGCATTCACAAGCGGCTACTGGAAATTAGCTATTACAGATACAGCTACAGGCGATTCAGGTGCTTTAACAGGCTGGTGCTTACTTATGACATACACATGTCCAACAGGCGGCGTTCAGACAGTTGAAATTCCTAACTACTATAGCTTAAGCCAGAATTTCCCGAATCCGTTCAACCCGTCAACATCAATTAAATTCACAATGCCAAAAGGCGATAACGTGAAATTAGTTATTTTTGATGCATTAGGCAGAGAAGTTAAAACATTGGTTAATGAATTCAGAAACCAGGGTGTTTATAATGTTAGCTTTGACGCTTCTTCACTTTCATCAGGTGTGTATTTCTACAGACTTGAAGCAGGTGACTTTACAGATACAAAGAAAATGTTACTTGTAAAATAACATATCTTTAAAGTAAAAATTACAAGCCTGTCTATAGAAATATAGACAGGCTTTTTTTTTATTCAATTTTAATTATTAAATTGAATTTCTTTTAAAATATCCATAATCTTGTAAATGCTGAATAAATTAATCCCTGTAATTTTCGTACTGATACTTTTTTCAAACCTGGCTGCCCAGGAAAACCCGTTAATTGCACCCGGGAATAATGATTTTTCCGGAATTCAAAACACAGGCAGCTCCTTTGCTGATACTAACCTGTTTGTCCAGGGTATGTGGAGCAGGGTGAGTGATCTTCCAAAATCACTGCTTGGTGTTAATACATATTATGACTCCTTATCAAATAAAATATTTATTTGCGGCGGTCTTGACCAGAATTCTGTTCCAAATGATACATGCTGGTGGTACGATATTGCATCGGGTACTTATCAGCAGGCGGCGTATCTGCCTGCCGGAAGGTGGTCTGGGAAGCTGGTAAAGGTAAAGAACAATTTATACCTCATCGGCTCAATAAATTCCACTTTCAGCAATCCAGACGGAATAATATACAAGTATTCACTGCAGCAGAATAACTGGGTTACATCTGATACAATGCCTCTTCCTGTTGTGCATGAACCTGCTGTTTGTGTATTTAAAGACAGCCTGATCATAGTCATTGGAGGCTCTTCAAGCGGCTTTCAGCAGCCCAGGAATTTTGTCAGGATATATAATCCTTCACTTGATACCTGGAGGAACTCTTCATCGTTTCCAATTAATATCACTACCGCACATTCAGAGCTAAATGTTGCTGCAAATGATACCTCTGTTTTTGTTACAGGCGGGTACAGTTCCGGAAATCTGAATACTGTTTACAGGGGTACTGTTAATACCACAAATCCTGACACTATATCAATTGGCTGGGTGTTATTTGGGAACGCTCCTTTCAGCCAGCCGGTTTACAGGGTTGCCGGCACAAAATGGAACAGCTATATGCTTTTTGGTCCTGCAATGAATGTAGGAGTATCGATAAGCAGCATTTGGGGTTTAACTTATATAGATGGTACCGGGGTTTGGACCTCATTCACTCCCGCAGCCAGTGATACTGCCGGAATTATTTCAACATTTTCTGCGGTTAACGGGATAGACTCAAATTATTTCTATCTCTTTGGCGGATATAATTACCCGAATACTTTAAATGCAGCGCAAAAATTTTCATTTATAACTCCGCCACCTATCGGCATAATTAATATAAGCGAGGTACCAAAAGGATTTAAGCTCTATCAAAATTATCCTAATCCGTTTAATCCTGTTACTAAGATCAGAATAGATATTAATTATAATTCTCTTCTGAATGTGGATAATACCGCAGAGCTTAAAATATTTGATATACTTGGCCGCGTAACAGCCCGGTATGTATTTACAAATTTACACCAGGGAAGCTATGAAATAGATTTTGACGGCTCAAACCTGGCAAGCGGAATATATTTTTATAAATTTACAAATGGCGTAAATTCAGATACTAAGCGAATGATCATACTTAAATAATAGCTTTATTCGTTAACTGAATTCATTATTGTTTTACCCCCTATATATACCTATTTTAAGCTAACTGAAATTAATTTTTCATGCATCTTAAAGGGGGGTAGAAAAATGAGTAAATTTCTAACAGCTTTACTACTTACATTAACATTTTCAGCGTATTCACAGATATTTCAGCCTAGCCAATGGTGCGGCAATTTTCCTGTTATGCCGGGCACTGGTACAATTTGGGGACATGCTTCAGTTGTACTGGGTGATACCATTTATGTAGCCGGCGGTTCTTCTTCGGGAGCGCCTTCATCTGTATTTTATAAATATTCCATTTACGGAAATAACTGGTCAACCGGTAACGGTACACCGGTTGCAAAAGCAGGCGGCGATCTTGTTGCGTGCAGGAATAAAATTTATTATATCGGAGGCGGTAATACTGCAATTGCTACAGGAACTTCCGAAACATATGTATATGACCCGGCTACCGGTTCATGGAGCTCTTTGGCAGATATACCAACACCTGTAACAGGAAATGTTGCTGAGTGTTACAATGACAGCTTAATTTACTGTATGCTTGGCGGATGGAACACTTATGAAACTCTGATCCAGGTGTATAATGTAAATACTAATGTATGGTCACAGGCAACACAAATTCCTTCAGGTAACGGCAGGAGATGTTTTGCCGGAGGTTTACTTGGAAATAAGCTTTTTGTATGCGCAGGTTTTTCAAGTGTATTCAGGAACGATTTCTGGATAGGGACAATTAATCCCGCAAATCCATTGCAGATAACATGGACACAGAAACCGAATATATCAGTGCCTACAAGCAGGCCGGGCGGAACAGCGATCATGGGTAAATTCTATGTTGTTATGGGTGAAATAAGCGGCGGCTCTGCAAATGACTCAGTGGCAATCTGGGATACAACATCAAACGCATGGACTTACAGGGATGGGAAACCTATAAGAACGAATAATCTTTACGGTTCAATTTCTGCAAGTATTACATATTGCAACAACAGGCCGGGTGTAAAGATCTGGTGCGCAGGCGGTTCGATACAGGGACAGGTAAGCAGACCGCTTGATGTTTTTGCTGATACCTGTTTGCTTAACTGTTCGGGTCCGTTAACCGGTATAAGCAATAACCAGGTTCCTGTTTCGTACAAACTTCTTCAAAATTATCCAAACCCCTTTAACCCGCAAACAAAGATAGTTTTTGAGCTGCCAAAAGCAGAAAATGTAAGGATAACTATAACGGATATTCTTGGAAGAGAGCTGAAGTTGCTTTCTGAAGAAAAGATGGAATCCGGAATTCATGAAGTTACATTTGATGGCAGCAGCTTTTCAAGCGGTGTTTATTTCTATAAACTGGAAGCCGGGACATTTTCGGACACTAAAAAAATGGTTCTGCTGAAATAAAATTGTTTAAAAACTTAATAATTATATAGCTAGAAGAACGACTACCAGAAAAACGGTATTGATTAACAATATCAGTTAGTTAAATTTGTGTAATATAATTAAGGAGTGCTAATAATATGAAAGTTTTAATTACATATCTGGCTTTATTGCTGAATTTTTCAATAATTTGGGCTCAAAATCCGGATTATGACGAAAATTATACGAGCAGTAATCCTTATATACCATATTCACAATATATGCTTTCCGGTCAATGGTCAACACTATCAAATTCTCCGAATTCACTTTCCAGAAGCTTTTGTGCTTATGTTGAAATAGCCGGTGTTCCTTATATATATCAGTTTGGCGGCGGAAATAATTCAAATGATCTTAAAAGGGTAGCAAGATTAAACCTAAATACAAACACCTGGCAGAACAATTACTCAACCATGCCAAACCCGGTATCATCTGGAACGGCTATCCCAATTAACGGTGGCGCTGAGATAATTGTGTTTGGCGGAAATATTTCTCCGGGTACATTAGGTAAAACACAGAAATATAATGTTAATAGCAATACGTGGCAAACACTGGCAAATATGCCTACTGCAATCACAGATGCATTGGTTGTAAAATATAACGAATCAACAATTTTTGTTATTGGCGGCGGTGATGGTTACTTTGGAGCCAACGCTTTAAAGACAAATAAAGTGCAGGTTTTCGATGTATCAAGTAATTCATATTCCTATTCAACAGATCTTCCCATGCCGATTGCAATGCTTGGCGGCGGAATATACAGGGATACAATCATTACCGGCGGCGGTTATACTACAGGCGGTGTATCAATTGCCAACTGTTACAAAGGTGTTATTAATCCTGCAACTCATAATATTACATGGACATCAATTGCTCCGTACCCGTCAGGTTCAATAACCAGGATGGCATCATATACAGCTGTTAAAGGCACCGGTGTTGGCATAATGTTCACAGGAGGCGCAATAGGCGGCTCAATCCCGACATCACAGACACAGTTCTGGAATTTCTGCACACAATCCTGGCAGCCGGGATTACCTGATAATTCTATGGCAAGATCAAACTATAAAGCCTGCGGAAAAGGTTATGATGTAGTATACGCAGTGGGCGGATTTACTACAACAGTTTCGGTTAACAGGACTGAATCATTGACATTCAGCCACATTGATGGTCCTTGCAGTAATATGGTAGGTATAAACGGGAATAATAACTCACTGCCTGCAAAGTTTGAATTGAAGCAAAACTATCCAAATCCTTTTAACCCGGAAACAAAAATAAGCTTTTCAATTCCTAAAAGCGGAAATGTGAAGCTTACAATAACAAATATAAAAGGTGAAATTGTAAAAGAGCTTACAAACAGCAGTTATGCTGCAGGTAATTACAGCATAAGCTTTAAGGCTGAAAATCTTGCAAGCGGAATATACTTTTACACAATTGCAGCCGGTAATTTTAAAGAAACCAAAAAGATGCTTTTGGTTAAATAAAGTAAGATTTTCTATCGAAAAGCCTCAAAATGTTACCATTTTGAGGCTTTTTTGTTTATAAAAATGTATTGTAATACATTAATAATTTTATTATTATTCTTATAACAATTAACTAAATACATTCAAATTCAGGAACAGCTATGAAAGTAAAATTATTACTTTTCTGTACTTTATTATATATTTCGGCATCAGTATCTATATCTCAAACGTTCACGAATGTTGCTCAGCAGATCGGGATCCAGTCAACTTATTTTGATGATTATTACGTTCCCGGAGGCGGGGCAGGTTTTGCTGATTATGATAATGACGGTGATATAGATCTTCTTGTAGGCAGCAGAACTCATTTTATTTTCTACAGAAATGATAATGGGTATTTTACAGATGTTACCAGTCAAACCGGGATAAATTTTACCGGTGACTGTTTAAAATCTGTAGTATGGGGTGATTATAATAACGACGGCTGGAGGGATGTTTTCTTAACCAGCTGGTATTCAGGCAGCAGACTCTATAAAAATAACGGCAATGGTACGTTTACAG
>JAPUEV010000248.1 GCA_027492415.1 Ignavibacteria bacterium | reverse complement strand
GAAAATACCTTTACTGTTAATGAACTTCATGCCGTTATATTCCTGCGGGTTGTGGGAGGCTGTTATGGCAATTCCGCCGGATGCTTTCAATGTTTCAACTGCAAGTGAAACTGAAGGCGTTGGCGCAACGCCTATATTGACCACTTCACAGCCGCAAAAAAGCAGGGTTGATTCGATAATGCTTTCAACAAGCCCGCCGCCCATCCTGCCATCGCGGCCTATAACGATCTTTTTTCTGCCGATGTATTTAGCAAATGCTGTGGAATACTTTACAATGTTCTCAGGCGTTAATGATTCCCCGAATATTCCGCGAATGCCTGAAATTGATATTATTGGTTCTTTCATATTTTTTAATTAAGCAAATTAAAAAAGCGGAAAGAATAAATCCTCTCCGCTTTAATTTCAAATCGATATTTCACTGTTCATTTATTTCACTAAATTAGTAAGCAAGCATTTCTTCGGCAGCTTTAAGTATCCAGCTATCCTGCGGTAATGCATGGCTTTCAAGGCTGAACGGTATATGAACGTGAACACCTGCAACCCTTTTTACAGGGGCATCAAGATATTCAAATGCATGTTCAGCTATCTGCGAAGCTATTTCAGCGCCAAAGCCCATGAACTTGGTATCTTCGTAAAATACGATAACCTTTCCGGTCTTTTTAACTGATTTAAGTATCGTTTCAATATCCAAAGGCACAATTGTTCTTATATCAATTACTTCAACACTGTAGCCTTTTTTATCCATTTCCCTGGATGTCTTCATAGCTTTTTCAACCATTGCGCCGTAAGCTACTATAGTAAGATCGTTACCTTCTTTTTTAACTGCAGCTTTGCCGAACGGGAGGTAGTAATCTGCATCAGGTTCCGGTGATTTGGCATAACCTTGTCTATAGAGGAATTTATGCTCAAGGAACATTACCGGGTCTTTAAGCTGGCAGGCTGTTTTTAACAGACCTTTTGCATCAGCAGCATTTGAAGGATAAGCGATATATAGTCCGGGGCATTTTGCAAATATAGCTTCGATGTTCTGTGAATGGTAATGACCGCCGCCGATATAACCGCCGGTTGCCACACGTATTGTTACAGGACACTCAAACGCGCCGTTTGAACGGTAGCGGTACATGATGAGCTCATCTCTTATCTGCATCATTGCAGGGAATATATAGTCAGCAAACTGGATCTCAACAACGGGCTTTAAGCCTGTTAGTGCAGCGCCAACTGCTGTACCAAGAATTGAAGCTTCTGCAAGCGGTGAGTTAAAACATCTTTTCACGCCGAACTTTGTTGAAAGTCCTTTTGTAGCTGTAAATACTCCGCCTTTACCGTCCTGTACGTCTTCGCCGTATACTAGCATTAACGGGTTCTTTTCCATTTCCTCGGTGAGCGCATGGTTAATAGCATCAACCATAACGATAGAATCACCTGATGGAGTTGTTGCTTCATAGTTAATTTTAGTCTGTTCGCTATCTGGACAGAAGAGGTTATCTTCAATTGTTGATGGATCAGGAAGCGGCTCAGCATAGGCTTCATCAGCAGATTTTATAACAAGATCATTAAGCTCCTTACGGATACTTGCTATCTCTTCATCGGTCAATATACCTTTTGCAACAAGCTCTTTTTCAAATTTAGCAATTGGATCCTTAAGTGTATCTTTTTCTATTGCTTCTTTAGACCTGTATTTATCCTGTGAATCAGAAGCCGAGTGTGAACGCAGCCTTACTACATCAGCATAAATGAATGAAGGTCCTTCTCCGTTCCTTGCAAGCCTTACTGCTTCTTTTGCAGTTGCATAGCTTTCAAGGAAATCAGTGCCGTCAATATGGAACCTGTTCAATCCTTCGAAACCGGCTACTACTTTATAAACTGATGCTCCTGCTGTCTGCTGTTCAATTGGAACAGAGATAGCGAAGCGGTTATTCTGTATACAGAAAATTGTGGGAAGCTTTTCCCTGGCAGCCCAGTTAATAGCTTCAAAAAACTCGCCTTCGCTGGTTGAGCCTTCGCCGCCGCCAACATAGGCAACTTCATCAGTTCCGCGGTAAACGCAGCTAAGCGCAGCGCCTACAGCCTGCAGATACTGTGAGCCTGTTGGTGATGATGCTGTGGGCATTCTTAATTTTTTGCTTCCAAGATGCATAGGCATCTGTCTGCCGCCGGTGAATTCATCGGTAGCCTTGCCCATAATGTGGCGGAAAATATCCATAGGAGTTAAACCCAAAGCAGTACCAATGGCATTATCGCGGTAATAAGTAAAGAACCAGTCTTTACCGCCTTCCATCGCCATTGCGCAAGCTACCTGTATAGCTTCGTGTCCAGATCCGGAAATAAGGAATGTAGCTTTACCCTGTTTGATGAGCATATCAATTCTGTCATCGGTAAATCTTGAAAGCAGCATGGCTTTATAGGCATGGATCATTTCTTCATTTGAAAGCCCGTGATTTTTTTCTTTTTCTTTGAAAAAATCATATTTCAGGCTGTCTTTTGAAACACCATTAGTGCCTTTTGATTTCTTTTCTGCTGCAATTTTCTCTGCCATAGGATTAGAACCCCTCTATTATATATGAATTTATTTTATTTATTATTCTACAGGAAGTGATAAAAACACAAAGATTTCAAATATAGAAAAATTTTGAATATGATAAAAGGTAAATTGGTTCATTTTTTTCAGAACATCAAATGCAGAGGATATGCTCTATCTTATTCATTCCTGTAACATTTACAAATAGAATTTTGAAATATTAGCATATAAATTCTAATAAATTTACATCATGATTAACATTATATTAAACAGTTAGTTATAATTAATTTGGAATTTCAGCTAAAAGAATAATAAATTTCTTACAAACATGGAAAATTTTCACTACAAATAAGTTTTTAATGATATTATTAACAGTTAATTAATTTTATTAGTATATATATTTTTCCTCTTGATATATTAAAATTAATTATTATTTTAGATTATTCAATGTTAACTTTCTCAAACTAACTTAATTAAAAGGGGTAAGATATGAAAAATCTATTTTACAGTATTTTCTTCATGTTACTTTTTACATCAATTGTTTCATCGCAGTACCTTGTTGTTGATACAGCATTCACAACTGACCCGGGATTATCCGGCGCACCTGCAAGCTGCATTTGGTCCGGCGGAACATCCTACGGTTCAACAGCAAGCATAGCTACAGGTTTTTCCTGCGCAGATGACTTCACAGTACCTGCAGGCCAGACCTGGAAGATCGATTCAGTAAGAGTTTATGCTTACCAGACAGGCAGCACAACAACATCAACATTCAATGCCGGAAATATAAGAATCTGGAGAGGAAAACCGGACAGCGTTGGAGCAGTTATAGTTTTTGGTGACACCACAGGAACAGGTTTTGTTAGCTCAAGATGGTCAGGTGTTTACAGAGTAAGCTCAACAACATTAACAAACACACAGCGCCCGATAATGGGAATCACTTTAAGAGGCGGCGGCACATTATTAACAGCAGGTAATTATTACGTTGAATACTGGCTTAACGGAACAATTTCTTCAGGTCCGTTCACACCTGCAAAAACATTACCAAACAGAGTAAATCCGCCAAACCAGAACGGTTTGCAGAGAACAATTGCAACAAATGTTTGGGCTGCTGCAGTTGATCCTTCTCCAACAACAGTTGGATTTAACTTAATGGTTATGGGTACAAATCTTACAGGTATTGCAAACAACAACGAAATTCCGAATAAGTTTGAATTAAAACAGAACTATCCGAATCCGTTTAACCCGACAACATCAATTAATTTTGATATTCCAAAAGCAGGCTATACAAGACTTACTGTTTACAATTCAATGGGACAGTTAGTTGCAACATTAGTTGATGGCGAGCTTTCAGCAGGTACACATGATATTCAGTTCAACGCCAGCGAGCTTGCAAGCGGTATTTATATGTATAAGCTTGAAAACGGGACCAACGTTGATACTAAAAAAATGACACTGGTTAAATAAATCAAACTTTTTATCTTTTAAAAAAAACACCTCTGAAAAGGGGTGTTTTTTTTTATTGTATGTTGAGCAATAAACCTTTCGCTGATAACCAGTTATCAAGCGGTTTACTACAGTTGTGCGGTTCTTATTGTCAAGAGCCCTGGAAATATTTCAGAGTGTCAATTAGAAATACTAAATTTTCTTAAAAGCTGCTTTTTATCTGTTTTAACTATACAATATGATAAAAATCGATTTAGAAATTGATTATTACCAAAATTAATATCATATTACAAAACATATAAACATCAGGATAAACAAAATTAATATGATAACAAGATCAAACCTTTTATTGTTATTTGTAATTGCATTAATTTATATTATAACCAACAGCTCTCACTCACAATTAAAAATTACTGGCAATGAAACGGATAATAATCCTACTTCACTTCCAGGTTTACTTGTGAACAGTGTATTATGGAACCAGATGGATTCCTCGGGGGGTACTGGTTCGGCTTCGCAGCAATTCCCTGACTTTAGCAATAATTACATAGAAACTGCTGAAGATTTTACAGTTCCCTTTGGATATAACTGGAGGATAGACAGTATTGATTGCGGCGGTCAGTGGAGCAATTCGGGACCTATGGTCACTATCAAGTGTAATATATATTCAGATTCAGGAAATGCAGGCATCAGGCCGGGTGCAATACTTTTCAGGGATTCTTTAATAGTGCCTGTAACGGCATTGAATAATGCAAGCCCAACCTTTAAGCTACCAACTCCCCGTACTTTAGCAGGCGGCATTAAATACTGGATATCTGTAATGACTGTACATTCATATGTAGCAAGCGGTCAATGGTTCTGGTCAACCCGTATCAAAAGGCTTTCACCTTGTGTATTACGAGACCCGGGTAACCTTCTGGCACAGGGCACAGCATGGCGAGTATCTACAACAGCTCCTTACCAGGGAGTTCAGATACGAATAAGAGGTGAAGAATCCACTATACCACCCCCGCCGTATCCCACTATGAGTTTTTGCCGAACCGGATTAAGTGTGCCGATAGCAAATTTTTCAACTACATTTGATTCAGTTAATGTTGCCATGCCCCCGATATGTGTTGTCAGGGACGTTAATGTTAAAATTGCCAATGTTGAACACACTTGGGATTCAGACCTTATTTTCTATTTAAGAAAAAATACAACAGGTGCTTTAATAATAAATCAGGCTGGCGGTTCTGGTGATAACTTCATAAACACTATTTTAAATGATTCAGCGGTTCTGCCAATTTCTTCGGGAACAGCGCCATTTACCGGTGAATACAAACCTTTTGCACCTTTAACTATTTTTAACGGGATACAATCAGCCGGGTATTGGAAATTAGCAATTACTGATACAACTGGCGGAGACTTTGGTACTTTAACAGGATGGTGCTTACTCTTAACTTATGATTGTTTTGAAGGAGGATTACAGACTATAGAAATCCCGAATTATTACAGTCTTGGACAAAATTTCCCAAATCCATTTAATCCTGTAACTTCAATCAACTTTACGATACCAAAATCTGACATTGTAAAGCTTATTATTTTTGATATTACCGGCAGAGAAGTGAAAACACTTGTACATGAGTACAGGGACCCGGGAGTTTATAATGTCAGCTTTGATGCATCTTCATATTCTTCAGGTGCTTATTTCTACAGGCTGGAAGCCGGAAATTTTACGGAGACCCGAAAAATGATATTGATCAAATAATTTGAGACATTCCAATTATAAAATTTCTCATTCCGGATAAAAATATTAAATCGAAAAAAGAATTTTTTAAAAACAAATTCCTTTCTATTTAAAAACAAAAATATTCATGAATAAAAATTTATTTTAATATTGTAAATTTGAAAAAAGAATAACATATTATTTACATCAATCTCTCAATTAACTAAACAGTAACCAAATGAAAACAAAATCAAACATTCTTAAACTATTTGCCATAGGCTGTGCTGCTGCGGCAGTATTCCTGGGTTTTTCCGGAAGGGACGACATCACGGGTACTTCCAGCCAGAATACATCCACTGATATCCGGGTAACACCGGGTAATGGTCCGGATATGGCTGGAGCATGGACAAGTGGTTCAGCATTTCCTGTTCCTTTGGCTGATCTTGGCCATGGACAGGGTTATTCAAGAAACGATACAGGCTGGGTTTATGTTATGGGCGGCGAAATAGGAATTAACAACGTGCGCAAATATAACATCAACACAAATACATGGACATCAGTTTCACCAATGCCTACAGGTAAAGACAGAGGCGGTTCCGCAAGGTTAAAAGATTCATTGTATATGATAGGCGGAGCAAATGCATCAAATGTTTATACCAATGATTTCTATCGTTATGATATCAGGAACGACTTATGGACATCAAGAGCACCGCTTCCTGTTGCCCTTGGATGGTCCGACGGCGCCGGATACCAGGACAGCTTGGTTTATGTTGCAGGCGGTTATAACGGCACAACAACAGTTAACACAGTTTATGTATATAACTGTATTTCAAACACATGGAGGACATGTACACCGCTTCCTGCAGTCAGGTTTGGCGGCGGTATGGCATTATCAGGAGATACACTTGTATACTGCGGCGGTATTGATGGTTCAACAATTCAGTCAACAACATACCGCGGTGTAATCAGCCAGGCCGATAGAAGCGTTATTACATGGACAACAGGTGCTTCTATGCCGATAAGTATGTTCAGGATAGACGCTCATTCATGGGGATGCAAAGGTATTATAGTAACAGGAGGCAGCAGCGCGGTTGCATTTTCTTCAGTAAGCAATGCATGCTGGTCATACAGCCCGGGAGCAAATGTATGGACAACACAGCCTAACAAAACCGCTGCATGGACAGCAGGCCAGAGCGGAACTGTTAGCCTTAACGGAGGAATCTGGAAATTAGTATGCGCTTCAGGATACGGTGGAGCAGGAACAATTTCTAATACTGAGATATTTACAGATACACTTTGCCCTGCAGCTACAAATACAACATTAGTATTGGTTCATGATTCAGTTACCACAACCAGCATAGCAAAAAGAAAATCTGACAGGGATTCATTAAGAGTTTACCTTGGCGGTATAGTAGGCTCATATGATCTTGTTACATTTGATACAAACTCAGCACTTCCACCATTAACACAGTACAACAGGATCATTATTCAGGAAACAAGCTTTGACGCTATAGGCTGCAGATGGCTAGGCTTAACAGCAAGGAATAACCTGACAGCATGGCTTAACAGCGGTACACCTGCTGCAAGAAAAACACTTATCATGATGGGCGGCGATATTTCTTACAACTACGGCAGGACAGGCTCACTTGGCTTAGATCTTAACTTCTGCGGACAGATATTAGGTATGACCTTCAAACTGGATAACGCATTTCCGACACCGGGTAATATTGTTGGAGTAAGATTAGACGCCGGCAATACACGCAATATTTCAACACCAAGTGATGGCGGCTACTATCCTGATGGTAATGGATTCAGCAATGGATCTTATGCATTGTGGAGATACGGCAATCATACAGCTAACGATACATTAGCAGGTATTGGCAGATACACTACAGGATATGAAGTAAGAAGCTTAAGCTGCGACCCAAGATATTTTATAGGCGGCAGCTTACAGCCTGTACTGGTTGCTTTAATAAACGGCGGACTAACCGGAGTGAATCCTGTTAACAACATAGTTCCTGAGGTTTATTCACTCAGTCAGAATTACCCGAATCCGTTTAACCCGGCAACAAATATCAAGTTCTCAATCCCCAACAGCGGACTTGTAAAGCTTGTGATATTTGATATATTGGGCAGAGAAGTAAAGACCTTGTTAAATGATGTTAAACCTGCAGGTAACTATGTAGTTGATTTCAATGCATCAGAGCTTTCAAGCGGTGCATACTTCTACAGACTTGAAGCAGGCAACTTTACTGAAACAAAGAAAATGTTACTTGTAAAATAATATTTTTAAGCGTTTAAGAAGTTAAGCAGTAAAAAAAGCCATCCTGAAAGCAGGATGGCTTTTTTATTTTTAACAATTACTCTCAGGGGTTTTCTTTAACAATGTAGTTAGAGACTAGATTTTGCCCGCAAGTGCTGCCTATTTTTAATTCTTCATTATCACCTATGCTAATAATAACTTCGTACCCTTCATTTTTGAAATCATCGGCAAGAGTATCAATTCCCGTATCATTAACCGGGCTGATAAGTGAGGTAAGATTATTCCTGGAAGCATTATTTGTGGAATTAAGCGGGGTAAGCTTAATGAGGAATTGCTCAGGATCGAATATTTTCTTAATTAAATCAGGCTCTATCGGGTTTTCTGCTGAGGGGGCAAAGCTTAGAGTGATCTTTCTATCTGCGGCGGAGCGGAATCTTTTGCCATAATCTGCAATTTGACCCAGTGACCATTTTTTTACCGGCATCAGCTCGTTTCGTTTTGCTTCATCTGTAGTATGGATAGAGAACTGAAGCTGGAAATTCCCTTTGGAAAACTTTTTATTTTTTAAGCTTAATAATTCTTCAAAGAACCTTTCACTTCCTTTCGGAGCAATTGAGGATATAGATGGCATAAAGCCCGGTGCATTGAAATACATACCAAACTCATTGATCACATCAAGTACGCTCATATTGAAAGCCGGCTCACCCATTCTAGTAAAATGAACTTTAAGCTGCTTTACAGGTATATTCCCGTCAGGGAATCTCCGGGATATCATATGGTCAAGCTGCCAGAAGATGCCTTCCTTGCTTATCCTGCCGAGGTAATAAGGACCCGCATCGCAGATTGTGCAATTTACCGGGCAGCCGTATAAAGTTGAAACGGTTAATATCCATTTCTTCATCCGGGGCTTTGGTGATTGAAGTGATTCCACGAATTCCAGCATATTGCCGCCTTCGGAACGGGCAATATAAACAATAGCCAGATCTTCATTTCCTGTGGAATTTATGAGCTTCATAGTTTAAGAGTTATTACTTATCCTGTTTTATATTTATTTGAACTGAATTGTTTTAAATTCGCTGAACAGATGTTTTACTTTGTTCCGCTGGTATTTACCTGTAGTAGTAACGGGGATCGAATTGGTAAATATTACCACCTTTGGGGTTTTATAAGCAGGCAGCTTTTTTCTGCATTCATGTATAATAGCTTTCTTCAGGTCTTCTGATTCAGCAATCCCCTCTTTAACCTGAACAAGAGCTCCCACATCTTCGCCATACCAGTCATTATCAAATCCAACGGCAATGCCTGCTTTTACTTCGGGAATGCTCATAATAACTTCATCAATTTCCAATGGTGCTATATTAACGCCTCCCCGGATTATAAGCTCTTTAATTCTGCCGGTAATAAAATAGTAATTCCTGCCCTCTTCATCTTTAACAAAAAAGCCTTCATCACCGCTGCGGAACCATCCGAACTCAAAAGTTTTATCATTTGCTTCTGCATTTTCGTCATAATATTTCATCACATTATGCCCGCGTATGACAATTTCTCCCCTTTCATTTTCATTAGCAGGTTCACCTTTATCATTATGGATATCCATTTCGTTTGGCTCAATAGCCAGTCCGATCGAAGGAAAACCATAATGATGAAGCCATTTTTTATGATCTGATTTTGAAAGGTCACGGGGTATAAAACAGGAATAACAGGTAGTTTCAGAAAGGCCGTACCCGTGTACAATTTTAAGCCCGAACATTGCTTCAAATTTTGCAACAAGCTCACAGGTAAGAGGGCCTGCACCGCAGATGATATGGCTGAAGGATTTTTTAACAGCGGTAAGTTCATTAGAAATATCCGAGCTTTCATAATCATGGCAAAGGAATTGCAGCAGTGTAGGTACTACGCTGACAATATT
>JAPUEV010000247.1 GCA_027492415.1 Ignavibacteria bacterium | reverse complement strand
CGTTTGAAATAAAAGAAGGATTTGTAAAAGGCATCAATTCAATTTCTTTTGTTGTTAATAACGGCGAAGCTCCGACAGGATTAAGAGTAATGATTGAAGGCAAAGCAGTACCCATAGAGTTTACAGAAAAGTAGAATAAAAAAAGGCAGCTATAAGCTGCCTTTTTTACGGAGGTTAATATTTTTTTGAATCAAAATTTATTTTGAAGCTTTATCAATATAGCTTTTTAGTGAGCTATCCAGTGCCGGTTTTTGCCCCACTGCAGTCTGCCAGTCCTTTAACGCATTAGGCTTATCCATTGAATTAAAGAATGAAAATCCGCGGTTTACATAAGCATCGGTAAGGTTTGCATCAAGCTCTATAGCTTTTGTATAATCATTGATAGCCTGGGGATACTTTCTCAAATTTGCCAGTGCAAACCCGCGCGCGTTATAGTTAAGGGCTGCCGTTGAGCCCAGTTTTATAGCTTTATCGAAATCTTCAAATGCAAACTGGAACTGGTCTGTGTTAAGGAAAACATATCCGCGGTTAATATATGCGTCTGCAAGCGTTGAATCCGTCTGTATTGCCTTATCATAATCAGGAAGCGCGTCAAACAGGCGTTTCATGTTAGAATAAGCATAGCCCCTGGTGTTATAGTAAACAGCGCGCTTTGGGTTAAGCTCGATCGCTTTTGTGAAATCACTTACCACATTTTCGTATTTGTTAAGGCTGAGATAAGCAAATCCACGGTTTGAATAAGCGTCTTCATATTTTGGATTCAGCTCAAGTGCTTTTGAGTAATCTTTAATTGCGGTTACATAATCTTTCAGTAATGCATAAACATAACCGCGCCTGTTGATAAATATTGCACTTTTGGGATCCTTCTCTACGGCTTTTTCATAATCTTCCATAGCTTTGCCGTAATCATTCATAGTAATGTAAACATATCCGCGGGCATCATAAAATCTTGCTGAGTCCGGTGCGATGCTTATGGCTTCAGTAAGGTCTTCTATGCCTTTGGGCAGGTTATTCCTTGAAATGTATAAAACGCCGCGGTGGTACCATGCGGTCTGGTTCTTTTTATCTAGCTCAATTGACTGGTTATATTCATTCATTGCGTCATCAAGCTTGCCTTTATTCTGGAGCTCTATACCGTTTTTAAGGTGCTTTGCTGATTCTTCCGGGTTTCTTTGTGCGCATCCAAGAATAAGAGCTGATAATAGTAAAACAATAATTAAGTATTTATATAACATATTTAAGTTGAATTTTTGTAATAATTATAGTAAGTTTAGATAATTAAAAAATGAGTTGTAATACCGTAAAAAAGTTAGAAATATGATGAAAAATTACGCAAAAATAGCATTTTCTATAATTATCCTCTCTATGTTGATTACAGGCTGCAATAAAGATAAGAAAAAAGATTTTGTGGATAATTATAAAGTTCAGCCCAAAGATACTGCTGATATTAACAAAGACCAGTACAGAATTGCTGAAATATTTGAAGGTGATAAGAACCAGATGCATGACCTTATTAAAGGACCCGCAACATTTTATATTATGAACCAGGGAACAGGTCCGTATAAAATTTCTTTGTTAAAGAACGACGGGACATTACTTGCAGTTCTTGCAGAAGGTACCGGTGATTTTAAAGGAAAAAAAGAAATGGATATACCCGAAACAACTGCTTACATACTTGATGTTAAATCAACCGGAAAGTGGTCTGTTTACAGGGAGTAAATTGTTTATGACTTCTATAAATGAAAAGGAATGACAAAAAAGTCATTCCTTTTTTATTTCCCCACTTAAAGCCGTAAACGGTTTAAATGAAATATTTATTATTAAAATTTATCACTTTATCAGCGGCCGTATTTTATTTATCTTAGGTCTTAGTTCTGTTTCATACATCCTGTTCAGCAATATTGCCTGTTCCCAGTCACGGGCTGCTTCCTTGAATTTGCGCTGCGCAAGATAAGATGTGCCCCTGTTATAATATCCTTTTGCAAGCCTTGGATCTTTTATAACAACAGTATCATACTGGAAAACTGCTGAATCAGGTTTACCAAGTATATCGAAAATATTACCCTTATTAAAATTTGCTATAGTGTCATCTGGTTTAAGAAACAGAACCATGTTATAATCTGCCATTGCAGAATCGTAGATCTTAAATCTTTCATAAGCATTTCCGCGGTTCATATAAGCTGAGTGATTTGACTGGGTAAGCCTTATATATTCATTGTAATCTGATATCGCTTCACGGTAAAATTTTATGTTCTGGAAATGATTGCCTCTATCCAGGTACGGACCCGGGTTAACAGGTTTTTTCTTGATCAATTCATTGAGTTCCTGGAATGCTTTTGTATTCCAAACCTTATAAATACTGTCTCTTGGAATACTGTAACCACGGTGATATGATTCAAGTGAATCCCTGTAATCAAAATTTCCTGTACCGTAAATATCTGTACTATCACGCTTTCTTATCAGGTTAGAGTCGATAAGCTCTTTTATGATCTCATCATATTTAACCTGTTCAAGTGAATCTTTTTCTCTTCTTAGCTCAGACTCAGTTTTTTTAGTACAGCCTGTGAATGAGACCATTATAAAAAATATTATAAGTGACGCTATGCCCGTTATGGTTTTTATCATAAACTTTGATTTTATTAAAATAGAATTCAAATATATTGAATTAGCAACTAAATTATTAAACAAAAATTTTGTAACACAAATATTAACCATTAAAGGTTATATGTGTATACCGTAAATACGGCATTTAAATTCAGCTAGAAAAAAAGGAAATATATCAAATTTACTTCTTTTTTATGTTTTTATTCTTAGCCATTGATTCAGAAGCCAGCTTTTTTTTATACGCAATGATCTTTCTTAAGAGTGCTTTATTGTTTGTTGCAAGTATTTCTATTGCCAGTAATCCTGCATTTTTTGCGTTTCCAATGGCAACTGTTGCTACGGGTATTCCTGCCGGCATTTGAACTATAGAGAGCAGTGAATCAATTCCTTCAAGCGCTTTGCTGCGGATAGGTACACCGATAACCGGCAGCGGTGAGTGTGATGCTGCCATTCCGGGCAAATGTGCAGCCCCGCCTGCCCCGGCAATAATTATTTTTATTCCGCGCTTGTGAGCTGTTTCAGCATACTTAGCCATAAAGTGCGGGGTGCGGTGAGCAGACGTGATCTTCATTTCGTAAGCTACTCCAAATGCTTCACAAACATTCGCAGCTTCCTGCATTGTGGGCATATCGGAATCACTGCCCATTATTATTCCTATTATTGGTTTTGCTTTCATTGTTTATTATATGCTGATCAATTAGACTCTAAGACTCAAAAATAATTTTATATTATAATTTTCTTTTCAGCCACATATGCTTTCTTTAGAATACTTTTCCGGTCATTACCTGTTACTGTTATATGCCCCATTTTTCTGCCTATGCGTGATAATTTTTTACCGTAGATATGTAAATGAATATCAGGATCAAATAGTGCTTTTGAGTAATTTTTAACAATACCCGCTCCGTTTGTCTTACCCAGCAGATTTATCATAACTGCGTAAGGTTTAACCATTTCTGTTGAGCCGAGCGGCAGACCCATTATTGACCTGATGTGATTTTCAAATTGTGAAGTTACGCATCCTTCTATAGTATAGTGACCTGAATTATGCGGTCTTGGCGCCATTTCGTTAACAAGTAATTTTCCTTTGGATGTATAGAACATTTCTACTCCGTAAAGTCCATATCCTTTAACTGCCTTTACTGAATCTATCGCTATTTTTCTTGCTTTATTAGCAAGAGATCTGCTCAGATTAGCCGGGGCAATAACCGTGTGACAAATATGGTTTTTCTGTATTGTTTCCACAACCGGGTAAACTGTCATTTCCTTTTTTGTCCTGGCAGCCATTACAGCAAGCTCCATTTTAAAATCAACAAACTCTTCGGCAAGCAGCTTTGAATGGCGGTGAGTAAGCTTATCAAATGCGGCTTCATATTCTTTCTTATTCTTCACCAGCGCATTTCCATAACCGTCGTATCCCATTTTCCTGGATTTCAGGACGAAAGGAAGCCCAATGTATCCCGAGATCTTATCAAAATCCTTTTTATGATCAGCAGCTATAAATTCAGGAAGGGGGATATTATGCTTCTTTAAAGTCTGTTTTTGGATCAGCTTATCCTGGATGAGTGAAATTGTAACCGATGACGGGAAAACTATTTTGCCGATCGATTCCAGGTATTCTATGATACGGTAATCAATGAACTCATTTTCCAGAGTAATAAAATCACATACATTTGCAAATTTCCTGAGCAGTTTTTTGTTGGAAGGGCTTCCGGTGAATTCGAGCTTTGTAAGTCCGCCGGCAGGTGAACCGGGTTCCTTTTCCAGGATTGCTGTATCAAAACCCATGCGCACAGCCGCGAATAAAGACATCCGGGCTAACTGCCCTCCGCCCAAAATTCCTATACACATTGGTTTATTCAATTAAAATGATTAAAAATTAATGCAGAAATGTAAAATTGTTCAGTTGGAATTGAAAAACAAATATCCAGAAAACTTTATAAAAATAAAATCTATTTATAAGGATTAATGAGTGCCGTTTAAGGCATGTGCTTTTACCAGCTCCAGAACCTCGCCTACTGCATCTTCATTGTTAGTGGAATTAGTAACATAATCAGCTTTGCGCTTTAATTCCGGTATAGCATTTTTTACCGCAATGTTATAAGCGCCAAACTCAAACAGCGGCATATCGTTATGCCAGTCGCCAATAACAGCAACGTTTTTCTTGCTGAAGCCAAGGTGTTTAACCAGCCTTTTTACGCTTTCAAGCTTATTGCTCTGTTTTTTCTTTATTGTTAACAGGTAGTAATCATTGCGGGGTGATTTTGTGACGCTTAATGAAACTCCCCGTTTTTCAAAAAACCCAAAGCTGCTTTTTATATTCTTCATACTGGCTTTATCTTCGCAGTAAATAAGTATCTCCAGTATATCAGTCACACCGGTAAAGTCAGAGATCTCTTTTATCGGTGCCGATAGCTTTGTGTATTCCTTTACTATAGAATTGTTGGGAGTGACAAAAAGGTTATGTTCATCACACATTGTGATCTTACCGTAGTTATCTTCAGCAAGGGCTATTGCTTTATGAACAAATGAGTCTTTAATTGTTCCTTTATATACCGCTTTGCCATCCCTGCTTTTTATCAGTGCGCCATCCAGGGTAACAAAGGGAATATCAATCTGCATGTCATCTGCAATATGAGAAGAAAAAAAGAAGGAGCGTGCCGATGACAAGGTACAGAAAATATTCTGTTTTTTCAGCTCTTTAGCTAACTGAAGGGTTTTTGTACCTACATTACCATGCTCATCAACAAGCGTGCCGTCAATATCAATAACAATTAATTTTATGTCTTTTAATCTGTGGCTCAAATTTTATACTTTATCTATGGTAAGTTAATACTGTAAAACGGTTACATTTTGAGTGCTAATTTAAGTATCTAAATGCTTAAATAAAATTCATTTTAACATGTTATGTAGTAGCTTAGGAATACTAACATCAGTACTTTTTTTCCGTTTTTACGGATTTTACAGGTTTTATGATAATAAATACCAGGTACGGAATTACCATACTTGCTGCCATCCATATTGTTACCGCCTGTGTTGATGAAGCATCCTGCGGTCCCGCAGCGAGTATGGGAATAACCGTATCAATTGCAAAATGAACAATTGCCGGAGCCCAAATCGTATTGCCGCCTTTTTCATACATATAAGAGAACGGGAATGAAGAAACTACAGCCAGCAGTACTGCCATACCGCCAACCAGGATACCCATGTTAATTATTATCGGTATATGAGCGGCTGTGAAAAAAATAACCGCCAGCCATGCAGCTTTCCCGAAACTTCTTCCTTCGCGCAGCCTGCGGAATAAAAATCCCCTGTACAAAACCTCTTCTGCTATACCATGCAGGGCAAAAACACCAACAGCTAGCCATATCCAGTTTTCAGGAAGCTTAAATTTATATCCGGTTATTGCTGTTATTACGGGATAGCATAAAAATAAAAGTAATGTTATTACAACAGAAGCTGTAATAGCTTTTATACCCGGCTTTCCAAAACCAAGCTTACCGAAAATTGATGATAATTTTGTTTTAAAAAATAAGGATTCAATTGTTACAGCACAAAACAAAACGCATGCTGTTACTATAAAAGCATTTTCGGGCTTTATAAGATCGCCTGTAAGTCTGGAAGTAAGCTCAAATACTGCATACAAAATGATGTAACCGGTGATAATTAAAAAGATCTTTCTCTTTGGATTGGTATTGGATGAAGTTTTATCCTGCATAATTTTTCCTGTAAATTAATTATTTAATCAGCGGAATAATTTCAATTATCAATAAATTTAATGAATAAAACAAAATCAAAACAGTATTTTATACAGGTATAATTCCACTGATTATTAGCTTACAATTTTGTAATTTTGTATGATATGAAGTACAATTTTAATGAAATTGAGAAAAAATGGCAGGATTTTTGGGAAACTAACAAAACCTTTGCCGCTGAAATAGACCACGCTAAACCCAAGTATTATGTGCTTGATATGTTCCCGTATCCTTCAAGCGAGGGTCTTCATGTGGGGCACCCCGAAGGGTATACCGCAACCGATATAATTGCGCGCTATAAAAGAATGAAGGGCTTTAACGTTATGCACCCCATGGGCTGGGATGCATTTGGTTTACCTGCAGAACAATATGCAATTAAAACAGGTATACACCCCCGTATTACAACTCAAAAAAGCATTGATAACTTTAAGAGGCAGCTGAAGTCTATAGGACTTTCAATTGACTGGTCAAGAGAAATTGCAACCATTGACCCGAAGTATTACAAATGGACTCAATGGATATTCATGCAGCTTTATAAAAAAGGCCTGGCATACCAGGCTGAAATTGCTGTGAACTGGTGCCCGGAATTAGGCACAGTGCTTGCAAATGAAGAAGTGCCTGAACAGATAGAAAAAGGCTATACAGTTGTGCGCAGACCCATGAAACAATGGATGCTGAAAATTACTGAATACGCCGAGCGATTACTGATTGATCTTGACATGCTTGACTGGCCGGAGAGCACAAAAGAAATGCAGCGCAACTGGATAGGTAAATCAGAAGGCGCCAGGGTTACTTTTAAGATCGCCGGAGAAAACTCCGGAAGCATAGAAGTTTTTACTACCAGGCCGGATACTTTATGGGGAGCAACATATATGGTACTTGCTCCGGAGCATCCGCTGATAGATAAGATAACAACACCAGAACATATAACTGCAGTTGATATATATAAGGATAACGCAAAAAATAAATCAGATCTTGAACGCCAGCAGGAAAAAGATAAATCAGGCGTTTTTACTGGTGCTTATGCAGTTAACCCGGTTAATAATGAGGAAATTCCTATATGGATAAGTGATTATGTACTTATGGGTTATGGTACAGGCGCAATTATGGCTGTTCCCGGGCATGATGAAAGAGACTGGGAGTTTGCCACTAAGTTTCATATACCGATAGTGGAAGTAGTAAAGCCAACTGGCTCACAGCAAAGTGATATTACAAAAGAACCTTTTGTTGAGGATGGAGTTTCTGTGAATTCAGGTTTTATTACCGGGCTAAAAACCGAAAAGGCTAAGAAAAAAGTAATTGCATGGCTTGAAGAAAAGGGACTGGGCAAAGGGACCATTCAGTATAAATTAAGGGACTGGCTGTTTTCACGCCAAAGATTCTGGGGAGAACCTTTCCCTATTATTCACATGGAAGACGGTACTGTAAAGTTACTGCCCGAAGATGTACTGCCGGTTATGCTTCCTGAAGTTGATAATTATAAAATTATCGGAACCGGTGAGAGTCCACTGGCAGGAATAACTGAATGGGTGAATACTACTGACCCCGAAACAGGCAAACCCGCAAAACGCGAAACCAATACTATGCCTCAATGGGCAGGTTCCTGCTGGTATTACCTGAGGTTCCTTGACCCCAATAACGAAAAAGAATTTGTAAATAAAGAGCTTGAAAAATACTGGATGCCCGTTAATCTTTATATGGGCGGGGCAGAGCATGCTGTGCTGCATTTATTTTATGCCAGGTTTTGGCACAAAGTTTTGTTTGATCTTGGTTATGTTTCTACCCGTGAGCCTTTTGTAAGGCTTTATCACCAGGGAATGATACTCGGCGAAGATTCCAATAAAATGTCAAAAAGCCGCGGTAATGTTGTAAACCCCGATGAAGTAATTGCAAATTACGGCGCAGATTCATTAAGGCTTTTCGAAATGTTCCTTGGTCCGCTTTCAGCAACAAAGCCCTGGTCAACCAACGGTATCGAAGGCGTTTACAGGTTCTTGAACAGGATATGGAGGCTTGTTGTTAATGAGGACGGTAGCATTAATGTGAAAATTCAGGATGTAAAACCTGAAGGCGAAAATGAACGCATTATGCACAGGACCATCATGAACATCACCGATGATATTGAAGATATGGATATGAAGTTCAATACATGTGTAAGCGAGCTTATGATATATGTTAACGAGATATTTAAGCTGGATGTTATCCCGAAAGAGCTGATCTTAACGCTGGTAAAATTAATTTCACCTTTTGCCCCGCATCTTGCCGAGGAGCTTTGGCAGAAGCTTGGACATACAGGCACTATTGCATTTGAAAAGTGGCCTGAGTTTGACCCGGCAAAAGTAAAGAAACAGGTTGTAACAATTATAGGGCAGATAAACGGCAAGGTAAGATCAAAAATTGAAGCTGATACGGATACTCCGGATGATAAGCTTATCGAGCTGATGAAACAGGACGAGAAAATTAGGTCATACATAGAAGGCAAGGAAATTGTTAAGGAAATTGCTGTAAAGAACAAGCTTGTAAATATTGTTGTAAAATAAAATCAGTTAAAGTTTAAAATGAACTACGAGCACAGCATTCATTTTACAGTTGAAGAAGCGAATGAAATGCTGGATAACATTAAGCCTTTAATAGAAGAAATGATGAGCCTGAAAAAAAAGCTTGATGCAAAAGGCTTTGATATTTTTTCTCACCAGTATCTCGGCGGCTCGGGTCCAAACGGTATGGGGGCTTTCCCTGAAGAAATGGAACGCCTGATTAAAATTTTAAAAAAGCTTACCGCTGAAGGCGTTATGGTAAAAGGGATAGACAGGGGACTGGTTGACTTTCCTCACATCCGATCAAATGGCGAAGAAGTATATCTCTGCTGGAAGTACGGTGAAGGTGATATAAATTACTGGCATACTATCCCGGATGGTTTCAGCGGAAGAAGAAAATTAAATGAGCTGTAAAGTTTAAGGAACGGAGTTTACGTTCCTTTTTATTTTATGAAAAGACTTTAACAACACCCAATTATTGAAGGTGTTATTATAAAAACTTTAAATGAGTTAAGATCCAATCACAGACCCTGAGAACATATTCAGGGTGACAAAAAATAAGCATTATAAATATCATGGGAATAATAAATAAAATAGTTGTTGGCACCCTGCCGCTGGTTCCAAAAGGTATCGTCAGAAGGTTTGCGAACCGTTATATAGCAGGAGAAACTCTTGACCACGCTGTTGCAACATCAAAAAAGCTGAACGAAAAAGGCATAATGGGAACAATTGATGTGCTTGGCGAAGATGTTTTTAACAAAGAAGATGCAACCCGCTCAAAGAATGAATGCCTTGAAGTATTAAAGGCAATAGATAAACACAAGCTGAACTCAAACCAGTCGATCAAGCTTACATCCTTAGGCTTAAAGGTGGATCTTGATTTCTGCTTAAGCAATGTAAAAGAAATTTTTGCAAAAGCCAAAGAGTATAATATCTTTGTGCGTATTGATATGGAAGATTCAACAGTAACCACAGATACCATTAAC
>JAPUEV010000246.1 GCA_027492415.1 Ignavibacteria bacterium | reverse complement strand
CTATCTGTATCACATACATGCGCGATACCACCTGCTTCTCGCTGAACTTATTTTCCTGCGGCTTTGGGTCTTCCTTGATCTCTGTCACCGGAGCCTTAACTTCTTCTTTTATTTCAACCGGTTCTTCAACCTCTATAATTTCATAAATGGCTGAATTGCATCCTGAATAAACCAGAAAAAGTACAATAAAAACCGGTAATAATGTAATTTTGAATTTCATTTCCTATTCCCTCCGAAAAAATCAAAAAATTTCCTTTTTTACTGCAAAAAAGTGATTGTTACTACTCTTTACACGGTAATTTAAACTAATTAAAAAAACTATACAATACTGCAAAAAAGTGAGATTATTAATTTAATTTTTTTACTCATTTATTAGCAACAAGCACTATTTCGGCAAAAATTAATTTCTTTCATTTCATTAAACTGAATGCTATTTTTGCTGAATATGTAATAACCCGTTAAAAACGGAACGATAAATATAATAAATAAGGAGAATTAATGTCTTTACTGGTAGTTGGCTCACTTGCGCTTGATACAATTGAAACACCTTTCGGAAAAGCCGAAAGAACGCTCGGCGGATCTGCAACCTTTATATCCGTTGCCGCATCATATTTTATACAGCCTGTAAGGCTGGTTGGTGTTGTTGGCGGCGACTTCCCCAAAAAAGAGCTTGAGTATTTTGAAGAACGCGAAATAGATCTTGAAGGACTCCAGATAAAGGAAGAAGGCAAAACATTCCACTGGCACGGTAAGTATGATTATGACCTGAACACACGCGAAAGCCTTGTAACTGAGCTTAATGTGTTCGCTGATTTTGACCCGGTAGTTCCCGAAAATTTTAACAAGAGCCATTACCTCTGCCTTGGCAATATTCACCCCGCGCTGCAGAAAAAAGTTTTCCTGCAGATGAAAAATCCCAAGCTTGTTGTTGCTGATACAATGAATTTCTGGATAGACGGCGCTTATGATGAGCTGGTTGAGGTTCTTAAACACATTAATGTTTTTATTATAAACGATTCCGAAGCAAGGGAAATTTCCAAGGAAGCAAACCTGTTTAAAGCAGCTAAAAAAATTCAGGCGCTTGGACCCAAAATTGTAATTATAAAAAAAGGTGAACACGGTGCTTTACTGTTCTATGAAAATGAATTATTCAGCGCTCCAGCTTACCCGCTGGAATCTATCTACGATCCAACCGGCGCAGGTGATAGCTTTGCAGGCGGCTTTATTGGTTACCTTGCTAAGACAGATGATATTTCATTTGAGAATATGAAGCGCGCTGTTATTTACGGCAGTACAATTGCGTCATTCTGTGTTGAAAAATTCTCGCTTGAAGGCACAAGGGATCTTACACGTTTAAAAATAAAGGACAGGTTCAACGAATTCACCAGGTTCTCTGCGTTTGAGCCTGCTGAATTATAAAATAAATATAACTAATGATAGATAAGCTTGAATATACCAACAAACACGAGCTTATTTTCTTAGACCAGACACTTCTGCCGTTAAAGGAGAAGTATCATAAGACTAAAAGTTACAAAGATGTTGCCGAAGCAATATCTTTGCTTAAAATCCGCGGCGCTCCCTTAATAGGTATCGCCGCTGCATACGGAATCGTAATGGGGGTACATCATTACGATACCGATAACCGCAAGAATTTTGAGATACATTTTTACAAAATAACAGAAACCCTTCGCACATCCCGCCCCACAGCCAAAAACCTCTTCTATGCAATTGATAGAATGACAAAGGTTTTTGAGGAAAATATTGATAAGGATTTTATTGAAATAGAAGACCTGCTATTAAGAGAGGCAGATGCCATTTTTGATGAAGATGCCGAAATGTGCAAACGCATCGGCGTTAACGGCTCTGATCTTATTGGTGAAAAAATGAGTATATTAACTCACTGCAATGCCGGTGAGCTTGCCACAGGCGGTATAGGTACTGCGCTTGGCATAATCTACACAGCACACCAGCAGGGCAAAGATGTTTTTGTATATGTTGATGAAACCCGCCCATTATTACAGGGCTCAAGGCTCACAACATATGAGCTTGAGCGGAACGGTATTGATTTTGACCTGATAATTGACTCCATGGCAGCGAACCTGATGAGAGATGAGCTTGTTGATTGTGTTATAATAGGCGCTGATAGAATCGCATCCAACGGTGATGTTGTAAATAAAGTGGGCAGCTATTCACTTGCCGTTAACTGCGCGTATCACAAGATACCATTCTACGTAGCGGCACCCGGCAGCACAATTGATTTTGAAATTCCCGCAGGTGATAAAATTGAAATTGAAGAGCGGGGAAGCGAAGAGATCACAAGAGTGAACGGCGAGAAAATTACTTCACAGAAAATAAATGTAATTAACCCGGCGTTCGATCTTATTCCCGCAGAGCTTGTTACCGCGATTATTACAGAGTATAAAATTCATTACCCGCCGTATAATTTCGGCGCGTTAAAACACCTGTTCCAGTCTTATGTACAAACGCTGCGAACAGATGATGAAGATGAAAATTAAAAAGAGCTATATCCATAAATGCCGATAGTTAAAACCGAAGCCATAATTTTAAAATGTAACAATTACAGGGAAACCAGTAAGATAATTACATTCTATACCCGCTCACACGGCAAATTAAAAGGTATAGCCAAAGGCGTCCGCAGTACAAAAACCAAATGGGGCGGCGCGCTGCAGTCAATGGCGCTGCTGAATATAATGTTCTATTATAAGGAAACACGCACCCTGCATTTGGTTTCAGGGGCTGATCATTCATTCCAGTTTACAAGTATTTACAACGATTTTGATAAACTTGAAGTATCTTACCGGATGGTAGAGCTGGTTAACCGCACAACGGCAGAATACCAGGAAAATGCGCAAATTTTCAATTTACTGGCTGATTCCATGAAGATGCTTGAAGGTGCAACTAAAAACTATGTAAATGTGTTATTTAACTTTGAATTCAGATTGTTAAATTTGCTCGGTTTCAGGGTCAACATGAATGACCTTCCCGGGGTTAATATTGAAAGTAGTTTCCAAAATCAATATTTTACAGAAACCCGTTTAAGCGCCGGCGATGTTAAAGCAATGGAATTGCTGGAGGCAGGCGGCAGGATAACTGAAGACGGGGAGGGGAACTTTAATGCGTTTATGCGTCTTAATATTTCCAAATCACAGGAATCAGTACTCGAAAAATTCTTTGAAAATTATTTAAGAGATCACATGGAGCATGCAGGGTATTCCAATTCCAAACGGGTCTTCAATTCACTGGATATGTTCTGAAAATTAAACATCTTTAAGGAGATAAATTATAGGATCCATTCTTACTATATTTAAAGGGAATTAAACTCTAAAAAACGAAACAAGGAGAAAAAATAATATGCCTAAAAAATCAATAATAGCAGCAGGATTTGTCGTGCTGCTTTCAATAATCTTCGGGGCTGTTTTGATAGCCAATTTCAGCGGTGTTAAGGTTGTGCATTCTGATTCACAGATAGAGTTCAACACCACACCGCCTATCACAGTTAACCCCAATGTAAAAAGCTTAAATGACGCTTTTGTTGAAATAAGCAAAACTGTTACACCTACAGTTGTTTACATTGAAGTAAAAACCGCTCCAAAGAAACAGGAAAATAACCAGCAGCAGGATCCCAATGATCCGTTCAAGTTCTTCTTCGGTCCTGACGGACAGGCGCCTGACCAGGGACCCGAAATGGGCAGCGGTTCAGGTGTTATCATCTCTAAAGATGGCTACATTGTTACCAATAACCACGTTGTAAAAGGCGCAGGCGAGCATGGTATTAAGGTTGTACTGACAGATAAAAGAGAATTTGATGCGAAAGTTATTGGACTTGATGAAAATACAGATCTTGCAGTTATTAAAATAGAAGCAAATGACCTTCCTGTTATGTCACTCGGAAATTCAGATAATATCCAGGTTGGTGAGTGGGTTCTTGCAATCGGTAATCCGCTTGGATTGAATTATACTGTTACAGCAGGTATTGTCAGCGCACTTGGCCGCAATATTGGTATCAACGGCGGCGGATATGCAATTGAAAATTTCATTCAGACAGATGCAGCTATTAACCCGGGTAACTCCGGCGGCGCGCTGGTTGATGTAAACGGGCAGCTTGTTGGAATAAACTCCGCAATTAAAACAAATACCGGTTTCTACCAGGGATATGGCTTTGCAATTCCGGTTAATATAGTTAAATCAGTTACACAGGAGCTTATCAAATCAGGTAAAGTAGTACGCGGTTATATTGGCGTGCAGATACAGACAGTTGATGAAACTATGGCTAAAGGTCTTGGACTCGATAAATCAAAAGGTGTATTGGTTCAGAGTGTACAAAAAGGCGGCGGCGGCGATGAAGCTGGCTTGCAGGCCGGCGATGTGATACTTTCAGTTGACGGCAAGGAAGTAAATGCCGCCAATGAGCTTCAGGTAATTATCAACAGCAAGCGCCCCGGCGATATTGCTAAGCTTAATGTGTTCAGGGATGGCAAGACAATTGAAAAAGATGTTACCTTAAAGCCTAAGGCAGAAGAGGAAAAACAGACATCTATGAACAACAAGCAGGAAGAAGGCAGCAATAAAGGAGTTAATTCCACAACCGTAAAAGGTCTTGGTATAAGTGTCCAGGAAGCTCCTTCATCACTCAAAGAAAAGCTCAATATTTCTGGTGGTGTAGTTGTAACATCAGTCGAGAAGTATTCCGAGTCATTTTTAAGAGGTTTGGGCGAGGGTTCAGTAATAATTGAGGCTAATAAAAAGAAGATAAATAGTGCAGATGACCTGAACAGCGCCTTAAGCGGCAAAAATTCAGGTGACTCCGTTTTACTTAAAATTATAGATAAAAGCGGCACTGAAAGAATTGTAGCTGTAAAGATTCAATAATAGTTAATATTTTTGGGGAAAACTGCACGAAATTGCGGTTTTCCCCGATTTTTCAATATCACGGGTTTACAGTATGTTGTATATTGACATTAAAAACATTAATAGTTAACTTTGCATAAGTATTTTAAAGAGGAATCAAGAGATTTAATGACAAAAGTCTACGTAATAATATTTAGCCTATTCTTTGTCTTCGGTACTTTAAAAGTGAGCGCCGATAATAAAGAACAGCTTGTGGATCTGAAGGGTAATCCTGATAAGTTCGAACTCAATCAAAATTATCCCAATCCATTCAATCCAACTACGCAGCTTTCATACAATCTCAAGACAGATGGCAACGTTAAGTTAACGGTTTTTAACCTTGTCGGACAGTCAATGGCGGTGTTAGTAGACGGCTATCAAACAGCCGGATACTATGAAGTTTCATTTGACGCAAATGAGCTTCCTGCCGGAATCTACCTCTATAAACTACAGGTCGGTGAGTATTCTTCTGTAAAGAGAATGACACTGGTTAAGTAGTTTACCCGGAATACTTATTTAAATATTTCTTTTTTTTAAAAAAATTATTTACCATGGGGGTAATTTAATGATTAAATTCATTACCAGAATTGTATTTACTGTTTTTGCGGTTTTATTTTCAGCTTCAGCAGTCCTTGCACAGAATTCAAACTTATACGTTATTGATAGCTTCGGAGATCACAATATGCCCGGCTGGTATTCAGGCGGCGATCTTGCTATGAAATATTCTCATAAAGAGGATAACCTCGAAAACGGATACGGCGTAATTTCCTCATCAAACAAGCAGATTACACCGAATTCATTTGCAGGTCTTATCAGGAAAGAAGAAAAGCTCCAGGTTGCAGAAGATAATATCCTTTCAGTTATGATACAGGGTATTAACAACGATATGACGACCACAGTTCAGATCTTATTCGATAAGAACAATGACGGCAAATATGATGAAACCAACGATTTAAGGCTTGAATCAAAGCCGCTAAGCATGAATTTTTCAGGCTGGAAAGAAGTTCATTTCAACATCAATTCAACAGAATTCAAAGTAGTTTCAAAAGCCAAAGATGATGACTTCTCAATTTTAGAGCAGGAAGCCCTTGGCATCCAGTTCGCATTCCAGACTGGCAAAGAATTTGTTGCAGGTCCTGTTGAAACAGGCGTTGCAATGATCTCTGAGCGTTACAGCAAAGAGCTTAAGCAGGAAACAGCACAGAATGAAGTTAATAACGGCGAATCATATTTCAGTGCAAAGAACTATCCTAACCCGTTCAATCCCGAAACAAAGATCAACTATACTTTAAAGAATTCAACAAACGTTAAAATTACAGTTTATGACCGCTTAGGCCGTGAAGTTGTGGTTTTAGTTGATGAATCACAGTCAGAAGGCGAGCATTCAGTTTCTTTCAATGCTGCAAACTTGCCATCAGGCGTATATTTCTACAGGATCAAAACTCCTGAAATGGTTGAAGTTCAGAAAATGGTATTCACAAAATAATACTTAAAAAAATTTTCACCCTGAGCTTGTCGAAGGGTCAAAAGCCACTCAAATTTTGAGTGGCTTTTTTGTTTACTACCTGTCATACCCTCAATGCCTGTCATACCCGCCTGCCTGCCGCAGGCATGGCGCAGGCGGGTATCTAGACCCTGATTTCAGTAAAAGCTTTATGTATGTTGGTCGAAAATTTAAAATTAACCTTGTATTTTTTTTGCCACATACCAAGATATTCTTTTATCATACATTTTAGTTCAATCCATTATTTTCGTCTGGATGCCTGCCTTCGCAGGCATGACAGGCAGAGATACCTTGCTTAATCACAAACTTCCTTTTATTTTTATATATAAATTAAAAATTCCATCCAATGAAACTACCGATATTCACAGTTGATGCGTTTACCAATGAGCCTTTCAAAGGCAATCCCGCTGCAGTATGCCTGCTGAAAGAAGAAATTCCCACAAGCCTGATGCAGAAAATTGCGTTTGAGCTGAATCTCGCCGAAACTGCATTCGTTCTTAAAGAACCCGAAGGCGATGCATACAGCTTAAGGTGGATGACACCCGTGAGTGAAGTTGATCTCTGCGGACACGCAACGCTTGCATCATCGCACATAATGTGGCAGGAAGGAATATGTAAAAAAAATGAAGAGATCCATTTCAATACACGCAGCGGATTGCTAATATGCAAAAACAATAATGGCAAAATTACACTTGATCTGCCCGCCATACCTGAGAAGAAGATCGAGTATCCCCCGGAGCTTATCGACGCAATTGGTGGCGTACAGCCAAAATATGTTGGTATGACAAAATGGAATTACATTATAGAGCTTGAAAGCGAAGCGGATATTATTAACTTACAGCCAAATTTTGATATCATGCTAAAGCTTCCGGGGTGGGGAACCATCATTACTGCTAAGGCTGATATGGAAGGCTATGATTTCATCTCACGCTTCTTTGCGCCTGAAAAGGGAATACAGGAAGATCCAGTTACAGGCTCAGCACACTGCGCGCTTGCTCCATATTGGCAGGGCAGGCTGGGCAAAGATACCTTCAAAGCTTACCAGGCATCTGAGCGCGGCGGAACACTGCTTATAAAAATCATAGGCGACCGTGTCATGCTTACAGGTGATGCTGTTACTGTAATAACCGGAGAGATTGAGGTATAAAAAATAACAGACCCAAATAGTCTTACATTATTTTTCATATGTGAAAATATCATTTAAATTTTTTTATTTTATTTTTACACGTTAAACACAAATTTTAGAAATAAAAATTTATGTTTTCTTGACACTCACTAAAAAAATTATTAGATTTGTAATAACACTAATTAACAACAATTTTATAACTAACCCGAGGATGAAAACCGGACAAATAATATGAGAAATTTCAACACTACATATATGGTCTCATTTACCGCACCCATCACAGATCTTTTTGTGGGGAAGGTACGTCCGCAGGTTAGCTATAAACGGAGGTTTTTAAGATAAAACACCGAAATTATAAGAGTTTAAGCAAACCGCGGACAAAGTAAAATGTTCGCGGTTTTTTTTTTGGAGTCAAGCCACCTACCCGCTCCGTCTCCTCCTTTAAGGTCGCAGAACTGGCCTGACAGTGGGAGTGTCCGAAGGACGAGGGGGGTCTTAATAGGGAAAATATTAAATCAGACCCTGAAATAAATTCAGGGTGACAAATAATACTGAAATGAAAAGTTTAAAGAAATTATTCGAAATATTAGGAAAATGGAAGTATGAGTACATTGCTGCATCTGTACTGCTTATAATTTCCGTGGGCTTCAGGCTTATGGAGCCAAAAATTCTGCAAATGGCAGTTGATAAGATAATTGCGTTCTTTGTAACAGGTAAGGGCAACACTGTCACCGCTGATGACAGTATTACTAATTTTCTGTACTCTGTGCTGCCTGAGCTTAAAATTGAAAATGCCGGACTGATATTGATATATCTCGGAGTATTATTCCTTATCATCGCTTTGCTGCGGGGTGTAACAATGCTTACATCCAGCACAATATCAGCCGCATCAACGGAAAAAGCCATGAAGAAGCTGCGTGACAGGCTTTTCTATCACCTTCAGCATCTGCCGATGAAATACTTCGGCAAAACGCCGACCGGTGAGCTTATCCAGCGCTGCACAGGTGATGTTGAAACTGTACGCAAGTTCGCAACAATGCAGGTAACTGAATCAATAAGGCTCGCGTCAATTTTCATCGGCGCATTTGTTATGATGTACATGGTAAACCATACTTATGCTTTTATCGCCATCATGCTGTTTCCCATAATGGTAACAGCATCAGTGTTCTTCTTCAAGAAAGAAGGCGAGATATGGACAAAACACGAAGCCGAGCAGGATAAATTGACAGCAATGGTACAGGAAAATCTTTCAGGCATACGTGTTGTAAAGGCATTTGCAAAGGAAAACTATGAGATTGAAAAGTTCACTAAGCAGAATGAAGAGAAAAGAAAATGGGGAATGAAGCTGCTTAAGCTGCACTCCATTTACTGGCCCGGAAGCGACGTACTTGTATATACACAGCTTGCAATATCACTATTTGCAGGCGGATATTTTGTCTTAGCAGGCAAAATAACAATTGGCGAGTTCACAGCTTTTTACACATACGCATCATATGTAACCTGGCCAATGCGCAGACTGGCGCAATTGGTAAGCGAAATGGGTATGACGCGTGTTGCTATTGAAAGGATATACTCAATACTCGAGCATCCCACGGAAGATTACTCAGGGTTTGAAAATGACGGAAAAGAATTAAAAGGACTCATTGAATTTGATAACGTGTTCTTTAAATATGAAGAAGATGAAGTGAATATACTCAACGGTGTATCAATGAAAATTAAGCCGGGTGAAAAGGTTGCGCTGCTTGGACCCACGGGTGCCGGCAAAACAACAATAATTTCACTGCTAATGAAATTCTATGAACCGGATTCCGGCACAATTAAGATCGATGGAAGGAATATCAATGAGTATTCAAGGTCATACATTAGAAGCAAGATAGGAGTAGTATTGCAGAGAGCTTTTTTGTTCTCAACATCTATCAAAGAGAACATTGCGTACTCAAATCCCGATACTCACATTGAAGAGATCGTTGAATCAGCCAAGGTTGCAAATATTCACGATATCATAAATGAAAGCTTCCCCAATTCCTACGAAACGGTAATTGGCGAAAAAGGTGTAACGCTCTCAGGAGGACAAAAGCAGCGTGTAACACTGGCAAGAACACTGCTTAAGAATCCCGATATACTTGTACTAGATGACTCAACTTCGGCAATTGATACTGAAACCGAGTTCGAAATTCAGAAGGCATTACGCGGTATAACGGATACCAAAACTACCATTGTAATTGCGCATAGGATAACCTCGGTACAGGATTGTGACAGGATAATTGTACTCGATAAAGGCAGGGTCATAGAAGAAGGTACGCATGAAGAGCTTATTGAAAATAACGGATTCTATAAAAAGATATTCGATATTCAGGTCTCGATAGAAGATGAAATTAACGAGG
>JAPUEV010000245.1 GCA_027492415.1 Ignavibacteria bacterium | reverse complement strand
ATATGTTCTGGCAGTATGAGATAAAGCTTTCCGATGGCACAGATATTCCCGTTGTGAATAAAGACAAGTCTGACGGCGAATCAATACCCTTTGATGAATACGAAAGCCGGAATGTTATAATATACGGAACCGTATATTACGGAATTATAATAGGCGACAGTAACCCTGAGCACCAAAGCATGACAGGGTTCAGAATAGATGCTGAAAGTATTGTGATGGAGACTGAAACAATGCCCGTGAAGTTATATGATACATGCTGGGTTTACGCAGATATACAATCATATGCCGATAAGGATGTGATCATTGCGGGAAAAATGGTTGAGTACGTTCCCCCCGGTGACGGCAGCAAGCTGGGTAATGAAAAGATTTGGGATTATGAGCTTGTAACACAGGACAATTACCGTGTGCCGGTAAAGAAAGATAAATATCTTAACCTTGAAAAATTTATTAACAAAGATGTATTCATAAACGGCTATATAAAATACGGAATAATTTTTGGCGACCCCAATACAGCAAACATGCAGGGCTACAGGATAGATGCATTTGATGTAAGAGTGAACGAAACCGGTTACGGAAGTACATTCATTGACGGCAAGATAAGAATAGATCTCAATCAATTTAACGATGAAGGCTACAGGGTTCACCCGGGCGGCGAAAAAAGCGCGGCGAATTATGAATTCTGCATTCCCGCAAATGATTCGGTGCTTGCAATTGTTAAGGCAATTGACCCTACAGCAGGAGAGATGAAGGGCTCAAAGGGGCGCTCAGGCTGCACGGATAAAGAATGGCTCGTGATAGGCTCAACCAGGCAAAGTAATTTTAAAGAAGTATTAAAGAAACTTGCCGGGCTGGATTTTATCAGGAAGATAACAGAGACATTCTGGGAGTAAAAATTACAAATTACAAACTGAAGATTACAAATTTATATAATTATAGCGATATTTGTATGAATTAAATTTCTTCATCCATAAAATTCATAAATGATAAAAAAAGCTTTACTTGGAATATTTCTGCTTGTGCTTGCGGCGGTGATATTCCTTTTTTATTTCGCGTGGCGCTCACCTGATTTTTACCCGGCATCCGGCGATTGCAAATTCAGCACACCGCCTATGACAATGGCAGATTATGACAGCGTTTCGCAAATCCATCCACGACCCTTTATTATTGATATTGACGCATCGAAGAAGAACCCGAAGTGGGGGAAAGTGTTGTTTTACGGTGCTACACACACACGTGATATTAATGACCGGCAACTTGCAGATATTGAAAAAAAATGGGAAGCATTTGACCCGAACGTATGTCTTGTTGAAGGCAGGCTTGGTTTCCTTGTGCCGGGGTTAATGGATCCGGTGGAAAAATTCGGTGAAATGGGTTTTGTATATAAGCTCTCACGCAGGGATGGAGTTGAAGCGTTTACATGGGAAGAAGAGCTTGATGATGAAATAACCGCTGTACTCAGGAAGTTCAAGCCTGAACAGGCGGCTATGTTCTACATACTGCGTCCGTATTTCAGTAATATAAGATTTGGAAAACCTGAGAACCCGGATGAGTATGTAAAAGGATTTATTGAAAACCGTACACAGCATCCACAATTGCAGAATACGATAAAAACGGTTGGTGATATTGACGCAATATGGAACAGGGAATTCCGCGGTAACGATAAAAAGGGAAACCCGATAAAAGATTGGCGCGAAACCTCAGATGAGTATGGTTTGCCGTTGTGGCTGGGCGATATTTCAGCAGAAAGCAATTTTGTACGCAATGAACATCTTGCATGCCTGATTGTAACCCTGGTAAAGCAGGGTAAGCGTGTTTTTGTCATAGGCGGATCAAGCCATCCCGTTTGCATTGAAAGAACATTGGTTTCGGAATTGAAATAAATTAAAATTGTCTGGTAGGGGCGGCAGGCAAGCCGTGCCGCCTACAGCAGAAAAACAAATTTAGTAGCAGGCGAGGCTTGCCCGCCTGTAAATCGTATAACAGGGAATGCCATTTAAAAAATATAAATCTTTAAGGTTAAATGAATACGATTACAGTCAACCGGGAGCTTATTTTGTAACAATATGCGTTAAGTACAGAAAAAATTTATTTGGCAGCATTGAAAATGAAAGGATGAAACTGAACGTACCTGGAAAAATTGCATTTGACGACATTGCAGAAATTGCTGCACATTATGAAAATGTTAGTATTGGAGAATTTATTGTTATGCCGAATCATGTGCATATGATTATATTTATATACGAATTAAGAGGCGGCAGGCAAGCCGTGCCGCCTACAGATAAAGATAACACTTACTTGAGGCAAGTTATGCCGCCTGCAGGATCAACAAGGTTACCGGATATTGTTGGTTCTTATAAATCCGGGGTTACGCGAAAAATAAGAAAGATTAAAGAATTTCAGGATTTCCAATGGCAGAGATATTATTTTGATCATATTGTGAGAAGTGAAAAAGGATTGGAAAAAATAACAGACTATATCAAATTAAATCCCTCAATGTGGAACGAAGATATTGAAAACCTGTTATATTTGAAGAGCCTTAAAGAAAACGAAAGAAGAATGAAAGCGGAAACAGTTTACAGGAATTTATTTATCCAATAATTTAATATTATAACAAAATGTTTATTGCACAACCGCAGTTTCTGATAAGCATAGTTACCAAGCCCGAGGTTGCAGATCATTTGATCCCTAACTTAAAGAAGTTTGATATAGTTTATTATTTAAGGTTTGATTTAAAAGGCGGCAGGCCGGCAGATGCAGGAGATAAGGATATCACAAGGGTGCAGCTGATGTGCAGCCGCGGCAAGCTTAACAGTATAATGGACTATGTTAAGGAATATTATATAAAAGGCTATGGCGTTGTTGCATATTACGAAGAAGTACATGTGCCGATATAAACTGCACAGCTGGATACCATAGTTTACGATTTAATCCCTTATTTAAAAATGTTTTGTTAATTATTTTTGTTTTATGGGTGAGCTTAAAGCAACAGATTCCGTGACGTTAAACTACCCGGTGGATTATGTCTACCGCACTGTGACAGATATTGCCTCCTACAGTAAATGGTGGCCGCACGAGGTAAAAAGCGAGCTGGAGTATCTTGACCCCGCAATAATTGGCACCCGCATAAATGTGCAGAACGGTCCCTTTGTAAAATGGCAGTCAGTAGTAAGCGGGTTTAGGACAAACCGCCTGCTGGCTATAGATTATGTTGACGGCGCCTGGACAGGCAAAACAGCATGGCGTTTTGAAGAGAGCGGAGCTGGCACAAAGCTTACCATGGAAATAGATATCAGCTGCAACCGGCTTTGGCTTAAGGCTGTATCAAAGATAATTAACCTCAGCAAAATGCACTCCAGACAGATAACAAGGATCTTTGCAAACCTTAACCTTTACCTTGGAAAAAATTATGAGGAATATATAAGCCAGCATAATCCAGGGGGTATTTCAGTATCCGGCATTGACCATTTAATGCTCCAGGTAAGTGATATAGCAAGATCTGTTTCGTTCTATAAAGATGTGTTCAGGGTGGAAAACATTACAAACGGCGGCAATGAGACTACTTTAAAGTTCGGGCAGCAGAAGATAATGCTTGTTCAGCAAAAGAACAGCTTACAGGCAAACAGGGATGAAGTAATATTCAGAATGGCGCTTAATACACCGCTTGAGAAAGTTAGAGCTATCCTGAAAAGCAAAGGCGTTGAAGTCTTGCCCGGACCGCTTTATTCATCCGCACAGAACACACACAACGATATGTTCTTTATAAAAGACCCTGACGGATATTTAATAGCGCTAAGATCAAACAACGGCGATAATTAATTAACACTAAAATATTTTTTAAACGTACAATGATGAAAATTGCAGTATTAATTTTTGTTCTTTTGGTATTTACCGGATTGCAGAATACTGCGCTGCTGGCGCAGGACCCCGGGTTGCTTTCAAAAACAGGTGATTCGCTTTACTACCTTAAGGAATACGATAAAAGCATACAGAAGTACGAGGAATCATTAAACCTTGACCCACTTAACACAAATGTTATTTATAATGCCGCCTGTGTTTACTCTCTGTTAAACAAGCCCGATGATGCGTTCGTAATGCTTGAACAGCTGCCCGGGCTTGGTTATGAAAACCTGGGCTGGATCTCAAAAGATACTGACCTGGATACTTTACATAATGACAGCAGGTGGAAAAATTTACTTACGGCTATACAGCAGAACCGGGACAGGAGAAAAGATATCCTTAACATGAAAATTGTTACATCCGATATCGATAATTTCTGGGTGATGTATGATATTTACAAAACATCAGGCTACAGCGGGGATATACAGAAATTTTACTTTGATAAAAAAAGCCCGGGCCTAAAGGAGTTCACGCAAAGGCGCGAAATAAATGCTGCAGCTATGGAAAAAGTTATAAAAGCTTATCCAAAGTATCTTGAATCAGTAAGAGCCAATACATTAAAGCTTAAGGGCATTACAGAAAAGCTGAAAGGATATTTCAGGAAGCTTAAGCAGATTTACCCTGATGTATTATATCCCGATATATATTTTACAATAGGCTGCTTTAATACGGGCGGTACGGTTTCCGGGAGGATGCTTTTGATAGGATCTGAAATGATGTGTGCTGATGAAGACTCACCAAAAGACGAGCTTAATAAATGGCTCAAGGGTAATATCGGTAATTTTGATAATATCGAGCAGATCGTAATGCATGAGTCGGTTCACACACTGCAGTCATTTAACCCTGGCAGCCTTTTAAGTGCAGCTATATCAGAAGGAGCGTGTGATTTTATCGCACAAAAGGTAACAGGCAAAGAGCTTGCTTCGGCACATTACAATTACGGTAATAAGTACGAAGAAGGATTATGGAAAGAATTCAAAAAAGAAATGAACGGCAGCGATCTTTCGCGCTGGCTGTATTCAGGAGAGAGGTCTGTTGGCAGGCCAAGCGACCTTGGATATTTTATTGGTTATAAAATTTGTGAATCATATTACAATAATTCAGAAGATAAAACACAGGCAATAAAAGATATAATAGAAGTAACAGATTTTGATGCCTTCCTTAAAAAGAGCGGTTATGAAGAAAAATTCAGCAAATAAACTTAACGTTAAAATAAAAAAAGGAGGCTAAGAGCCTCCTTTTTTTATAACAAAACTTTAAAGTTACTTTAACGGACTGTTTGGCGCAAGCAAAGACGCGATCTCGTCTTTTGTCAGGGTAACTTCAATGGGTCCGGCTGCATATGGCGCAATTTCATACTGGTTATAGTAGAATGTCATACTGCCATCCTTGTTCACAAGCCAGTTATAGTTGAATGTTATTTTATTATCAAACAAACCGCCTTTATCCTGAAGGTTATCACCAGACTTTAAATTATTAGCTTTCCTGAACGCAGCATCTACAAGCTCATTGAGCTTCTTTTCAAATCCGGCAGAAAATAAATTGCCAAGAGAAAGTGTATCGCCGGTTTCTCTGCTTATGTTAAAATATTCCAGGTAACTGTTGGGATGAGCTCCACCCATAAACGAGGAGTTTCCGGATGCGATATTGATTATCTTCGGATTGTCCTGGTTTGCCGAAACAGATTCCTCGAGGTACCAGTACTGCGCGGATTCCGGAAAATCTTTCCTGAACGCGGCATACTGCGTCATAAACGAATCAGCTGCAACCTGCATGTCACGAAGAGTTGTATCACCGTATGTAACGCTTTGTTTCACAATATTCATAATAAGCTTGTTTATCTTATCCTTATTTTTTCCGGATACAGCTTCGATGTAGTCAACTTTAAAATATGTACATGTATCTGCAGGTGAGCAGTTATTGTGTGATTTAAGAAAAGACTTATCGGTAAACTTAACCTGGTTCTCTTCGCTTATCGGGGGGTCCTGTGGTTTCTTTGTTTCGGTATTGGTTGAATCAGTTTTCTTTCCGCACGATGCAGTAAGCATAGCGGCCATTAGGATGAGCAGAATATATTTCATTGCAGTAATATTTTGTTTATTATTTTACAAATATAACGATAATTTAAGCAGTGCCAAAATAACGGTCAAAACCCGAGATCACACAACATTAATCTTCAGCTCAGCATAAGCCGCCGAAGCAATACAAATTTTACCTGAACCGGCCTGCTTCAGTATCCGGGCACACTCAAGAATAGTAGCGCCTGTTGTTATTACATCATCAACCAGAATAATATTTTTCCCTCTGATAGCAGATGCAGATTTTTGATTTACGGTAAATGCGCCGCTGACATTTTCTTTCCTTTCAGCTTTATTCAGCTTTGTCTGCGTGCCTGTGAAGCGCGTCCTTGTTAAGCAGTCATTTAAAACAGGTACATTAAATATTTCAGAAACTCCCCTGGCAATGAATTCGCTCTGGTTATATGTTCTTTCCCGCTGTTTGCCTTTATGCAGAGGTACAGGCAGAATGAGATCAAATTCATTTTTGAACTGTGGGGCAAGTTTTTTGCCAAGCTCGCCGCCCAGCATAACGCCAACACCTTTCATTTTGCTGTATTTCATAGCATGGAGCAGGGGCTGAATGGGTTTACCTTCCCTGAACCAGAATGCGCTAAACGAAATATCAATTGTGCCGTTTGAGACCTGTTCACTCTGCCATGGGTGGTTTTCATTATAAGGCTCCAGCTCTTTGTAACACTTGGCACAAAGGTAGTTTCCGCTATCCTGAACTATATTCTGACACGATACACAGGAGTCAGGCAGAACGAAGTTAAGAAATCCGTTTAGAATGTATTTTATCAAATTTATAATAAATTAGCAATTAAGATAACTTTTTGAATTTTAAATTTAAAGTAAAAATTATAAATTCTCTCTTTGCATAAAATACCACTCTGAAAAAGTATTATTACCGGCAACCAGCTAAAAATGGCAAAAACACCATCCATAAGAACCCAAAGCATTATTGATTATGATACAGTTATCAGGCTGGAAGCTAAAGGTTTGTTGTGCGGAGTTGATGAAGCAGGGCGCGGACCGCTTGCGGGACCCGTGGTTGCAGCAGCGGTAATTTTTGGTGATGATGTATATATTGAAGGTGTGTTTGATTCCAAAAAAGTTACAAAAAAGCACAGGGATGAGCTTTATGATGAGATCACCCGGCAGGCACTGTGCTGGGGGGTTGGAATAATTGAAAGCAGGCAGATCGATGAACTAAATATTCTGAATGCCACCAAAGAAGCAATGAATACGGCAATATCAAGGCTCACAGAAACTCCCGGTGTTATTATAGCAGACGGGAATTTTTATTTTAATCCAATAGCCATAGTAAGAAATGTTGTTAAAGCTGATGAAAAAAGCTTTACAGTTGCCGCCGCTTCTATAATAGCAAAGGTGACCCGTGACAGGATAATGTGCGAATATGAGAAAACCTATCCAAACTTTGCGTTTTCAGAGCACAAAGGTTACGGAACTTCGGCGCATATTGAAGAGATACTGGAATTTGGCTATACCGATATTCACAGAAGATCTTTCAGGCTGAAGGCAGTTGAACAGCTGACACTGGGAATATGAGCCTGGGAAAAACCGGCGAGGCGCTGGCTAAGGGCTTCATGGAATCACTTGGGTATGAAACGGTTGCCGAAAACTACAGGTATAACAGGGCTGAAACGGATATTATAGTTAAGCACGAAGATAAAAAAGTTTTGGTTTTTGTTGAAGTAAAGACAAGGCGCAGCAAAAGCTTTGGCGAGCCGCAGGAATCAGTTACACCGAAGAAGCAGGAACAGATGGTAAGATCAGCCGAAGGATTTTTGATGACACATACTGAATACGGTGATTACGAAAAACGGTTTGATGTGATTGCTATTATGATAGAGAACGGTAAGGAAAAGATAGATCATATAGAAAATGCCTTTTAATGTGAGATATCAAACGTGAAATGTCAAACGTGAAACGAAAACAGCAAACTATCCAACAGCTTTCAAGAACCGGGGCATGCTGAATTACAATAAATATTATAAAGATCATTAATAATAATGCTGGACAGAATAAACCTGAAGAACGTACTGGTGCTTGATATCGAAACGGTGCCGCAATATGCTTCCTACGAAGAGCTGCCTGAAATATGGAAAGAGCTGTGGAAGAAAAAAATGGCACGCGATATCAAAGACGGGCTAACTGCTGACGGGCTTTACCAGCGGGCAGGTATTTACGCCGAGTTCGGAAAAATAATCTGCATTTGCGCAGGATATTTTTTTGAGAACGGTACCGGCCTGCAGTTCAAAGTAAAAGCATTTTATGGTGATGATGAAAAAAAGCTGCTGGCTGATTTCAGCGAAGCGCTTAATAAAGGATTCAGCACGGATGAGCATTTGCTGTGCGGGCATAACAGCAAGGAGTTTGACTTTCCTTACATAGCTCGCAGATGCCTGATAAACGGACTGCCGATACCATACCTGCTTGATAATGCAGGCAAAAAGCCGTGGGAGGTCCAGTTAATTGACACAATGGATATGTGGAAGTTTGGCGACTATAAAAACTTTACTTCACTGAATTTGCTTGCAGCAGTATTTGGTATAGAATCACCCAAGGATGATATTGACGGCAGCCAGGTATGGAGCACATACTGGCTTGAGAAGGACCTTGAGCGCATTAAGAATTACTGCATGAAAGATGTTGTGACCGATGCGCAGCTGCTGCTTAAGTTCAAAGGAATGGAGCTGCTAAAGCCTGAAAATATCAGCTTTACAAATTAAAACAGTTAACAGTTAATTTATAAAAATATTATTATAATAGATTCCTGCCACGGGCGGGAATGAGGATAGAAAATGTTTGATCTTGATCTAATTAAAAAGGTTTACACAGGCTTTAAAGGAAAAGTTGATGCGGCAAAGAAAATATTGAACAGGCCAATGACCTATGCCGAAAAGATCCTTTACGCACACCTTTGGGGCGATACTGCAAACCCATACACAGGCGGCAAGGATTTTGTTGAGTTTGCGCCTGACAGGGTGGCAATGCAGGATGCAACGGCACAGATGGCGCTGCTTCAGTTCATGTCAGCAGGCATACCAAAAGTCGCGGTACCTTCAACAGTACACTGTGACCATTTGATTCAGGCTGAAATTGGCTCGGTAAAAGACCTTGAGTGCGCAGAAAGCGAAAATAAGGAAGTATATGATTTCCTGCAGAGTGTATCGAATAAATACGGCATCGGATTCTGGAAGCCGGGTGCGGGGATAATTCACCAGGTAGTGCTGGAAAATTATGCATTCCCCGGGGGAATGATGATAGGCACAGACTCACACACACCAAATGCGGGCGGACTTGGAATGATAGCTATAGGCGTAGGCGGCGCAGACGCAGTTGATGTAATGGCAGGTATGCCGTGGGAGCTGAAATTCCCGAAATTTATAGGTGTAAAGCTGACAGGTAAGTTAAGCGGGTGGACCTCGCCAAAAGATGTAATTCTTAAAGTTGCAGGTGTGCTCACCGTAAAAGGCGGAACCGGCGCGATTGTTGAATATTTTGGTGAAGGCGCTGATAATATTTCCTGCACAGGTAAGGGCACTATCTGTAATATGGGCGCGGAAATAGGCGCAACTACATCGCTGTTTGCGTATGATAAAAAAATGTATGATTACCTTGCCGCAACTGAGCGCGAAGAAGTAGGAAAGCTTGCAAATGAAATTGCTGATTACCTGAAGCCTGATGAAGGCAGCGAAAATTATTATGACCAGGTTATTGAAATAAATTTAAGCGAGCTTGAGCCGCATATAAACGGTCCCTTTACACCGGATCTTGCGTGGCCGATCTCTGTATTCAAACAGGCTGTTAAGGATAAAGAATACCCCGAAGAGCTTAAAGTTGCATTAATTGGCAGCTGTACAAACTCATCATACGAAGATATGGAGCGCTCTGCATCGGTTGCTAAGCAGGCACTGGAAATGGGGCTTAAGGTAAAATCAGAATTTACAATTACACCGGGAAGTGAACAGATACGCGCAACTATTGAGCGTGACGGACAGCTTGAGAT
>JAPUEV010000244.1 GCA_027492415.1 Ignavibacteria bacterium | reverse complement strand
TTATTGATCTGCACTTCAACTTCACTTATTTTACTCTCAAGCGTTTCCCTGCGTTCAGGTTTTATCTTTAAGAGGTAAGTGTAAGCTTCCATTGCATCAAAGTAATTCCCCTGCTTGGCAAAAATATCAGCAAGAGTCTCGGTTATGATCTTTACTTCGAACTTATTCTTTAATCTTTTCTTTTCATAGGTTGGTTTACTGCCTTCCTTCTTGAAAAAGTGGGGTGACTCAAATATCTTCCTGAAATCATCATATTCGTTAGATTCTTCGATATCCTTTAAATCAACTTTTTCAGTATTAAGCTCTTCAATTTCATATGTGGGGAAAAGATTGAAGTTAAAATCATACTCATTATAAACAGGTGCCTTAAACTCCAGCTTTGGCACTACATCATCTTCATGCCTGCGCGATACTTCGCTCTTTGTAAGGTCCGCGGCAATTTCCAGGTATTTCTGCGCTATAGCCATTTCAGGGTTATCCGCCAGAAGCTTTTCAAATATCTTTTTCGCATCAATAAAATACCTGTTGCTTAAATATGCCTTGCCTAATAACAAATGTGCTGTTACATAACCGGGGTAGAATTTCAGCCCCGCCTGCAGCAGGTCAATTGCCTCGGTAATATTACCGTTTATGAGGTAATAGTTGGCAAGCTTTACAAATTCAGGTGTTAAAGGATTACTCCTTATCTTATCTTCAAGCTTACCTATCAGGTATTTTATTATATCAGTATCTACCAATTGAGTATTAATTTTTTAAGCCTGGTTTTCTGCTATTTTTTTGTTTGTATCAATTACATGCTTTATAGAAAGATATGCAACCAGCCCGAATCCGAATGTATACATTAACTGGAACGGTATGGCTGATATCTGTAAAGTTACTGCTGAAACTACAACGCAAGCAAGACTGTAAAGTGCAATTATCAGCTCAAGTATGACCGAGAACTTCACAACTTTTTTATGCACATACTTTTTATCCTGCCATTTATCCTTATCACCTTCAATGCCGTACTTTGGTGTCCTAACAAACTCAGATTTCTTGTTAATCAATGCTTCGAATACTGCCTTGGTATTATTTATCGCAAAGCCCATGCTTCCAGCCATAAATACCGGGAAGAGAAGTATCCTGGAGCGCCAGTCTGCGTAAACATCCTTCTGGGAATACAAATAAAATAAAAACGATGCTATAAACGCAAGTACAAAAACTGACATGAACATAAAATATGTATCGTATAATCCTGTGTTTTTAATCAGTACTATAGGCATGTTTAATAGGCATGCAAGCAGTATGAACGGGAATACTATATTATTTGTCAAATGGAAAGTGCACATTATCTTTGTCTTCAGGGGGAGCTTTGCAGCCCAAACCCTGAACAGCATTTTCTTTGCTGTTTCAATCGCGCCCTTAGTCCAGCGGAACTGCTGTGATTTAAGTGAGTTTATTTCTGATGGCACTTCTGAAGGCGTTGTGAAATCAGTTAAATATCTGAATTTCCAGCCTTTTAGCTGGGCCCGGTATGATAGATCCAGATCCTCCGTGAGCGTATCTGCTTCCCAGTTACCTGCATCAAAAATACATTCTTTGCGCCATACGCCGCTTGTCCCGTTAAAGTTGATGAAATATCCCGCCTTATTTCTGCACTGCTGCTCCAGCACAAAATGGCCATCAAGGGCAAGCGCCTGTATCTGTGTAACCAATGAATATGCGCGGTTAAGATGCTCCCAGCGGGTCTGTACCATCCCTATTTTTGGATCTTTAAAGAACGGCAGCACTATCTGCAGAAAATTTTTCCTTGGGATAAAATCCGCATCAAAAATCCCTACAAACTCACCCCTGCAGTCAACTAATCCTTCTTTCAGAGCACCGGCTTTGTAACCTGTCCTGTCATCCCTGTGAATATGTTTTATGTCAAATCCGCGTAATTGATATTCCTTTACAATATTAGCAACAATTTCAACTGTTTCATCAGTTGAGTCATCCAGTACCTGTATTTCCAGCTTATCGATAGGATAGTCCATTTCGCAGACAGTCTTTATCAAACGCTCGATAACGTACATTTCGTTATAAATAGGAAGCTGTAAAGTCACAACCGGGAATTCTTCCAGCTTTACTGAAAAATCATCTCTCTTATGCCTGTACTTAAGGTAATAATAGATCATAATAAAACCGTGTGAACCAAACGTAAACAAGATCAATAAAGAACCAATGTAAGTAAATAGTATTATTTTTTCCAATTTAGAATATTATCATTATAAAACCATTTTTGAAAAATTTACTGTTAATTTAAATCTGTAATCTGTAATCTGTGACCTGCTAGCTTTTTACCAGTTTGAAATTACATCAAGCAGAATATCTTCTGTTATTTTATCTTCGGCTGATCTTACGCCTTCATCCCGCTTGCTGAAACCACCCGTGGAGCTGTCATACTCTCCCCAGTTCGAAAAATCCTTTTTCCAGATGCTCTTTTGCTTTTTCAGGTTGGTGAATTCCACTGAAACAACTATTGTAACCTTACGCCTTGAAACCTGTTCATTCCCTGATACAACCAGCGCTTCATCCGTTATAGATTTTACAACACAATCAATCATTCCGTCAGCTTTGGTCTTTTCTGTGTATTCAAGCGTGTTATCATTTATGAACTTGTTCTTAAGCAGTGTAGTCATTTCCTCGCTTAAGTTCGGCAGCCCGAAACCGCTTTCATCACGAATAGTGGGAATATATATTGTCTTTATCCCCTCAGGTGGTGCTGCGCCTTTAAAGCTGTAATTGCATGATGACATGAACAATATGACCGGCATAAATGCAATCAGCATCATTATTTTCTTAGTTCTTATCATAAGTTATACTTTCCGTTCTTTAAGCCATACTGTTTGAACTTCCTGTATAACGTTCTGTTGCTTATTTTCAGCTTGTCTGCAATCCTGTTGATATTACCGTTATATTTATTGTAATAATAGGTCAATAGCTCCTGTTCAAACTCGTCAAATGAAATATTATCAATTTTATCATCGCTCACATAAAAACCGTTCTCTGGTACCGCCGCTGATTTAGCCTCTTCCATGTGAGAAAGCTGGTGTTTGATATCCATGATATCCTTCTTCAGCTCAAACAGCGCGCCGAACAATAGCTGGCGCTCATCCTGTTTGTTGTAGCCGTTCACAGTTGCAGGCAGTATCTCTGATTTGGGGATGCTTAACTGCCTCATAACATCATCAAGATCAATTACTTTATCAGAATTTAATGTTATCAGGCTTTCTGTAAAATTCTTTAGCTGCCTCACATTGCCCGGCCAGTTATAATTCCCGATGAAATCCATTGCCTCGGGAGTTATCCCTTTGAACTCAATGGAGTTCCTTTTTGTGAACTGGCTGATGAAGCTTTCAAACAGCAGCTTGATATCGCTTTTTCTTTCGCGTAACGGGGGGATCGTAATATTTATTGAGCGGAGCCTGTAATACAGGTCCTCACGGAATGAATTATTCTGTATAAGCTGTTCCAGATTCTTATTTGTCGCGGCAATTATTCTAACATCAACTTTTTCTGTTTTATTGCCGCCAACTTTCATATACTCGCCGTTTTCGATCACTCTCAGGAATTTTACCTGCGTCTGCATGGGTAGCTCACCTATTTCATCAAGGAAAATTGTACCGCCGTTTGCGGCCTCAAAATATCCTTTACGGTTTTCTGTTGCGCCGGTAAACGAGCCTTTCACGTGGCCAAACAGCTCGCTTTCAATAATACCCTCAGGAATTGCGCCGCAGTTAACGGTTATAAAGGGTTTTTCGCTTCGTTTGCTCAGCTTATGTATCTCGTTTGCAACAACTTCCTTGCCGGAGCCGCTTTCGCCGGTGATCAATACTGTAACATCTGTAGGGGCGACCTGTTTAATGATCTCCCTCAGCTCTACAATAGGAATCGAATCCCCAAGCAATTCGCTATTATGTATTTCTTTATTCAAATTATTGAATTATAAAACTCCGGTACAAATATATATTTTCAAAGGGTGTTATTAATTTACTGTTACTGCTTCCCCGAATAATGTTGCTGAATTTGCCTTGTTAACCTTTACCATAATTTTATCACCGGGCTTTGCGTCATTTAAGGGAATAATGACTGTCTTATTCCCGTCAGTTCTGCCGAATAACATCTTATCTGATTTCTTGCTGATGCCCTCAATTATAACTTCAAATTCTTTACCTACTGTGTCTTTATTCTTTTCTTCACTTATATTACGCTGAAGCTCAACTATTTCAACCAGCCTGCGTGTTTTTGTTTCTTCATCAACATCATCTTCCATCTTCCATGCCTTGGTTTTCTCGCGGGGTGAGTATTTGAACATATATGCCCCGTCATATTTTACCTCTTTCATAACTTCTAGTGTCATCCTATGATCTTCTTCAGATTCGGTGCAGAAGCCAGTAATAATATCTGTCGAGAGCGATACATCAGGTATCAATTTCTTGATATTATCCATAATCTTCATGTAATGATCTATAGTATAGCTGCGCTGCATAAGCTCCAGCACTCTATCGCTGCCTGACTGGACCGGAAGATGAATGTAATTACAAAGATTATCATACTTAGCTATAGTTTCTATAAGCTTAATTGATAGATCCTGCGGATGTGATGTAGTGAACCTGAGCCTTATATCAGGCACTGCTTTCGCGCATGCCTCAAGCAGGTCAGAAAAATCATTTGCGCCGCTTATGTATGAATTTACGTTCTGCCCAAGAAGTGTAACGTCCTTAAATCCTTCATCACGCAATTGTGTAACTTCGCGTATCACGCCTTCTAAAGGCCTGCTTCTTTCCCTGCCGCGTGTGTATGGTACTACACAAAAGCTGCAGAACTTATCACAGCCGCGCATTATCGATAGCCATGCGCTGATCCCCTCTTTACGCAAAGGGAGAATATCATCATAGGTTTCAACCCTGGATAGCTTTACAGCTATCCCTTTTTCACCGGTATCAATTAAGTTATCAATTAATGAAGGCAGCTTTCTGTATTCATCGGGTCCAAGGACAAGATCAACAACACCTTTCTTTGTAACAAGGTCACGCTTCAGCCTTTCAGCCATGCAGCCTATTATACCGACTACAAGCTTTGGATTTTTCTTTTTATACTTTTTAATTTCTGTCAGCCTTTGCAGAACCCTTGCTTCAGCCATTTCGCGGATACTGCATGTATTGATAAGTATTATAGCTGACTCATCAATATTATCAGTTATATCATACCCGCTTTTACCCATGATGCCATTAACTATCTCGGTATCGGCAAAGTTCATCTGGCAGCCATACGTTTCCACGTAAAGCTTTTTTGCTGAACTGCCCTCAGGCTCAACAGAATGCGTAAAGGTCTCAATCGGAATATATTTTTCCAGATCTCTTTCTTCCAAATTAATTTACAACCTTCTCTTTTGAAAGTAAATGATCCTTTATTATTTCAACAATACCTGCTGCATCAAGCTTCAGGTCACGGAAAAGCTCATCAGGTGTACCGTGCTCAACAAACCTGTCCGGAAGACCGTGAACTATCAGGTCAACATCATTTATCTTCTGCTGGTTCATGAATTCAAGCACTGCTGACCCGAATCCACCTGTTATCACATTATCTTCAAGCGTAATTACTTTTTTATGACGGCTGAAAACGTCCTTAAGCAGCTCTGCATCAAGCGGTTTAACGAACCTGGCGTTAACAACTTCAATATCAATATTTTCCTTTGCAAGCTCAGCCCTGGCTTTCATGCCGATATCAACCATATTGCCGATGGCAATAATTGCAGCATCACTTCCCTTTTCAATAATTTCACCTTTGCCAATTGGTATCTGGCTGAATGGCTTAATTTCTACTCCAAGCGCATTACCGCGGGGATAACGTATTGCAATGGGACCTTTTTTATACAATGTAGCGGTATAGAGCATGTCGCGCAGTTCCTGCTCATCCTTTGGCGCCATAAGTACTACGCCCTGTATTGACCTGAAGAAGCTTAAGTCTAATGCTCCGTGGTGGGTCGGACCGTCAGCTCCTACAATTCCAGCTCTATCCATAACAAATATCACAGGCAGCTTCTGTATTGCGCAGTCGTGTACTATCTGGTCAAATGCGCGCTGTATGAACGAGGAATATATTGCGCAAACCGGGGTAAAGCCTTCTGTTGCCATACCTGCTGCAAATGTTACTGCATGCTGCTCTGCTATGCCAACATCAAAATATTTCTCCGGCATTTCCTTCTGCAGTATATCAAGCCCGGTACCATCAGGCATTGCTGCTGTGATTCCTACAACTTTTTCATTTTCTTTACAAATTTCTACCAGCGCTTCACCGAATATCTTTGTATATGCCGGCTGGCCTCCTGATTTCTTTATTGCCAAACCAGTATCTTTATCCCATGGAGTTGAAGCATGGAACTTCTGGTAATGATTCTTTGCAGGCTTGTAGCCGTGTCCTTTTTCTGTCACTACATGTACAAGTATTGGACCCGAGAAATCTTTTATCTCTTCAAATATCTTTACAACGTTAACAATATTATGCCCGTTTATCGGACCAAAGTACCTGAAGCCAAGAGCTTCAAAAAGCATACCCGGCGTTACAACACCTTTTAGCCCGCCTTCGACCTTTGCGGCAAAGCGTTTCAGCCTGTCACCAATTTTCGGGTCAAGCTTTCCGGTTGCATCCCATACGTAATTTCTGAACTTATTATATGATGGATTCGAAAGGAACTCGTTGAAATAATTATGCAGTGACCAGACGTTTGGGGCAATTGACATTTTATTATCGTTGAGCACAACAATAATATCTTTCTTTAATAACCCGATATTATTCATTGCCTCGTATGCCATACCGCCTGTCATCGAGCCATCGCCAATTATACCTACAACTTTAAATTTCTTTTTCAGGAAGTCACGGGCAGTTGCAACACCTAAAGCCGCGCTGAGTGATGTGCTTGCATGTCCCGCGCCGAATACATCGTAATCACTTTCAGCCCTTTTTAAGAAGCCGCTTATACCGCCGTACTGCCTTATGGTCTTAAGCTGGTCTTTCCTGCCTGTCAATATTTTATGTATATAGCCCTGGTGCCCGACATCCCATATAAGCTTATCATCGGGAGTGTTGAATACATAATGCAGGGCAACGGTCAGCTCTGCCACACCAAGCGATGCGCCTAAATGACCGCCAATTTTTGATATTGTATCTACAAGGAATTCCCTGATCTCCTGAACCAGTTCTTTAAGCTCTGTTAAATTCAGCTTCTTCAGGTCTTCGGGTGTGTTTACACTGTTAAGATACTTATATTCTGTTTCCAATTTATTGATATTTATTTATAATCTTTAATTTCAACACTGCTTTTGGCAGTCCTGTTTATTTCTTTTATACGTAATTCAGCATCATTAAGCTTATCGTAACATACTTTTGTTAACGTAAGGCCTTCTTCATATAGCTTTATAGTTTCTTCAAGCGTACAGTCTTCGCTTTCAAGCGATTCAAGTATCTTCTCCAGCCTTAGGAATGATGTTTCAAACGATGATTCTGTTTTTGCTTTTTTCTGAGCCAACTTATTATATTATCTTTGCGCTTTTTTTATTATCGTAAAACTTAATTTCTACTTCTTCATCCTTCTTCAGATTCGAAGCCCTTGTTACTATTTTATTGAATTCAAACTGAAGCCGCATCTCATCTATATCAACTTTTTTCTTTATGATAGCGTAACCTTTCTTCAGGTTGTTATCAGGTGATACATGATGCAGTGTCTTTTTGTAATACTTAACCCGGCTCTTATAATCATTCAGCCTGGCATTTGTAATATTTATAATTCCCTTCGAAAAATCATCCAGTCTCTGGTAAAAATTATTGATAAGATCCTTGGGACGGTTAAAATAATAACTTCCCTGAATCTCACGAACGGAATTTTTGTAACCTTCAAGTTTTGTTTGGACAAAACTTCTACAAAAATACGAAAATTTGTCAAGATTTTCAATTAACTCTCTGATATCCGGCGTTATTATCTCAGCGGCGGCAGATGGGGTCGGAGCCCGCAAATCAGCCACAAAATCGCATATTGTGAAGTCAATTTCATGCCCAACAGCGCTTACAATGGGTATTTTGCACTCAAATATGCAGCGTGCCAGCCTTTCATCATTAAACGGCCATAAGTCCTCAATTGATCCCCCGCCGCGTGCGATTACTATAATATCAATTTCAGGCAGCTTTTTGCTCTTAACCAGGCTTACTGTATCGCAAACCGCATCAATAATTGAGCTTGCCGCATTTACACCCTGAACGCTTACGGGATAAAGATAAATATTAAGTAACGGATATCTTCGCTTTGTGATGTTGATAAAATCCTGCAGCACGGCACCCGTTTTTGAGGTTATCATAACAACATTTTCGGGATACTTTGGCATCGGCTTTTTATGCTCTTCGTCAAACAGACCTTCATCAAATAATTTCTGCTTAAGCTGCTCAAACCGGAACTGCAGCTCACCTGCGCCCTGCGGCTTAATTTCCCAAACCTCAACCTGGTAATTACCGCGCGCGGGGTAGACCGTCACCCTGCCTTTTACCACTACCTGCATTCCGTCTTCAGGAGTGAAGAGCAATTGCTGGTTGCGGGTTTTCCACATCACGGCATTAATTTGTGAGCTTTCATCTTTGATGGTAAAGTAATAATGACCTGATTGTGTGTGAATTTTAAAATTGGATATTTCACCGATCAAATGAACGAACTTAAAATTCTCTTCAATTAATACTTTTATGTATGAATTAAGCTCTGATACAGTTAATATTTGTGGAAGCTCTTCTCTCATATAAATTTAAAAGGGAACGAATTTACTTTCGTTCCCTTCAAATATAATCATGAAAATGTTTGAATAATAATTACTTTAAAAGCACCTTTACACCGTTGTTGGCTGCGACTGTTCTAGCAGTGCTGTCACCAACGACAATAAATCTTTAAGAATTCATTTTGCGAGAAATAGGGTTTGAGTGCTTATTGTTTAATAAATACAAAACTATTTAATTGTACTGATATTTGAACTCATATTGATAATTTGATATTATTCGTTGTTGGTGAGAACACCAACAACGGCGGGAAAAGTTATAGTTATTAATTTTGTTTTCGGCACCCCTACCTAACGCGTTAAACAACATAGTTCTTTTATAAAAATATTATTTTACTAAAATCATCTTTTTAGTATCAGAAAATACCTCCTTTCCTGTTGTAACCGTTAATTTGTAAAAATAAGTACCTGTTGCCAAACCTGCAGCATTAAAATCAATTTCATATTCACCTGCTATAAGCTCTTCATTTAATAATTTCTGTATTTTCCTTCCGGTAATATCATATATTGTTATTTCGGTATAAGCTTGTTTTAATAACTGAAACTTTATTTTAGTCTCAGGATTAAAAGGATTGGGATAATTCTGGTATAATTTAAATTCTTTAGGTACTTCGTTACTTATTTGTTCAATTGCAGTTAGCCAAATTGGGTCACCGCCTGTGGTTGTGTGTATTCCACCTTGTACAACACTATATGCCCAGCCTATATTATTGTTTACAAATTGAATATATGAATAACTTCCAATATGTATCGAAGTGTCAGGAATCTGGAATAGCCAGTTATTTCCTTTGTTTGTAGTCCTGAATAAAATTCCTCTGAATTGACCGCTGCCATAAAACACTGTGCTTCCAACTCCAATTAATGTATCAGAGTTTAAATTAACAAAACTACCAATTACAGGTGCAGTGATCAATCCACCTGATGGCAGAATTTGCTTTTGCCAGTTTAACCCACCATTAGCAGTGTATCTCATACACGAATCACCTATTGTAGGACCCGGCACACATCTCCAGCCATGTAAACTGTCAATAAAATGTATGTCGGTAAAATATTCCCCACTTACATTCAAATTCCAGTTCAACCCGCCGTTTGTGGTTTTGCGAATGCTTGATGCACCTGAATTATCCGATATAAATCCAATCCTTGCATTATACATATATATCTTCTCAGGGTT
>JAPUEV010000243.1 GCA_027492415.1 Ignavibacteria bacterium | reverse complement strand
GTTTTAACCTGTTAATTATAACTTCATCAGGCCTGCCGGGATTTTTACGGTTGGGATCCATTTCCCCCGGATGTTTGTCTCCAGGATAATCTCCTAATGGAACTACTCTTTCAGATTCATCCATATCCGGTGGCGGCGGGTGACCTTCCCTTCCCATTATAACATAACCAAGTGTAAATAAATTAAGTACAAAAAGGATTATAATTACTAATATTAGAAATCTGTCTTTTTCCATTTCAGTTATTGTTTAAAATTTCTAAATACGGATTGTACTGAGACGGAATGAACTGGGTTGAGCTTAATGTTTTTGTTACACTGGTTTTTTCTGTAGAATTACCTGTACCGCTGTTGAATATGACAAGCAGGTTAATTACAGCCAGCAGAATTATAGTTATGAATCCCAAAGCTGCTCTTCTTACCGGGATCATATTACTGCTCCTGCCTGTTTTAAGCCTGTGAAGAATTTTTGGATAAATGAACGGACTTGCCTCCACTTTCCTGATCTTATCAGCACTGTTGAGAACTTCCTCAATCCATTTATCTTTATTTTTATTTTGTACCATTGCTATAATTATTTAGACGACGTTATATTTAGATTCCTGCGTTTTTATTGTTAAGTGACTGATTTTTCAATGCAATTCATCGTATTTGCTGCTCAATTCTTTAACTAGATTCTGCTTTGCTCTTACCAGTAATGATTCCACTGCTGAAACACTACAGTTTAAAACCTCACTGATTTCCTTGTTGCCAAGTGATTCCAGCTTTGCAAGAATAAATGCTGATCTTTGCTTTTCCGGCAGCTTATCCAGGGCTTTAAATAATAACTTAGAGCTTTCCTTCATTTCAGCTTCAATACCCGGGTGAAAACGGTCAGGTGTATCAATATCCGTTTCACCTTTACCTGAGCTGAAAATACTTGTAAAGACCGCAAATCTTTTCTTACGTTTTTGATATTTTATTTTATCAAGGGATTTGTTTATTGTTATTCTGTATATCCACGTGCTAAGAGCAGATGTGCCTTTAAATTTTCCGGCAGAATTGAACACTTCAATAAATACATCCTGAGTTAATTCCTCCGCATCCTGTACATTCTGCAGATATCCAAGAGCAGTATTATATACTTTATCTTTGTAAACGGAAAAGAGGCTTTCCAGTGCTTTTGGATCGCCTCTTTTAAGACCTTCAATTAAATTTTCCTGTTCCTGCAAACGCGGAGGTGTTACGATGCTATTTTTTTGAACATCACTTTACCGCTTTTCTGGTTCTCTATCACATTTGGCTTCATTTTATCCCAGTTTGTAATTATCTGGTTCTTCTCGTCAAGTACAAATGTAAAAAGCTTATCTCCTTTTTTATACAGCTCAAACATATTATCCTTGCCGTATTTATCAAAGATAAAATCAATATTATCCTTTGTTGCCTTTACATCTGCGTTTATCCTTGTCATCGTCTGGAAGCCATCTACCTGGATCTCAGCAGAAAGAGTGTTTGCATCTTTTTCCTTAACATCAATAACATAATTCCACATTTGTGAGCCATCACCGGTCACGTTTTTGGCTGATTCTTCAAAGCTGTACTGGCCTATCCATTTTTTAAGGTCAACATTCTTTGTACCGCTTGATTCACCGGTAGATGTTACGTTCTGGGTCGAGCTCTGGTTTTCAGAGCTGAGCTTCTCTTCCTTCTTGCCGCAGGAAGCCAGTGTTACAATTGCCGCTATGATGATAATGAATTTAATTGTTTTCATATTTTTTTAATCCCCGCAGAGGCGGGGATCTGTTTAATTTATAAAAATCTTTTTATTTACAGTAACTTCCTCAATCTCTTCAATACTTCTTCCCTGCCAAGTACATATGCTATCATTCCAAGCTCGGGTCCGTGCTCTTCACCTGTTAATGCAAGCCTTACAGGCATAAACAGATTTTTACCCTTCACGCCGGTTTCTTTCTGTACTTCGCTTAATACAGGTTTAAAATTATCCGTTGTGATCTCAGTTATAGCTTCTATTTTCTTTGCCAAAGCATCAAATACCTGAATTGATGTTTCACTCTTAACAATTTCTATGTGCTCACCTGTCAGAGTTACATCACTGTAATAAAGCTTTGCCTGCTCAGCTGCTTCATCCAGCTTTGAAATGTAACTCCTTATTGCAAATATAACTCTTTTTGTTTTTATAAGGTCACTGGTATCAATACCACCGGCATTTAAGTATGGAATTATGAGCACAGTAAGACTGTCTATATCATAGTTCTTGATATACTCACCGTTCATCCAGTTCAGCTTCTCTACATTAAATACTGCGCCTGCGGAATTCACTCTTTCAATACTGAACTTTTCAATCAATTCAGCTTTGGTAAATATTTCCTTCTCTTCACCCTCACCCGGGTTCCAGCCTAATAATGTCATAAAATTAAGCAGCGCTTCTTTAAGATATCCTTTCTTCAGATAATCTTCTGTTGCCACATCACCCTGTCTTTTGCTGAGCTTGGTCTTATCCGGATTCAATATCAGCGGAACATGCGCCATTTTTGGTATTTCCCACCCAAATGCATTATATAATATAATATGCTTGGGTACTGATGTGAGCCACTCCTCACCCCTTATAATATGAGTTATCTGCATCAAATGGTCATCAATAACATTTGCTAAATGGTATGTCGGGAAGCCGTCGCTTTTAAGCAGAACCTGGTCATCAACCAGATTGGTTTCAATTTTGACATTTCCGCGTATAATATCAGTAAATCTTATTTCAGTATCCAGCGGGACTTTGAGCCTGATAACATGCGGAATTCCTGAAGCAAGCTTTTCTTTCACTTCATTTTCCGTTAGTACCCTTGCCCTGCGGTCATACATAGTCTGCTTGCCCTGCATTTGCTGGACTTTGCGCATTTCATCAAGCTCTTCGGCAGTTTCAAATGCATAGTAAGCGTGTCCGTTAGCCAATAATTCATCACAATACTTTTTATATATTTCTAATCGTTCTGACTGAAAATACGGACCCAACTCACCGCCAACACCCGGACCCTCATCATAATTTAAGCCCATTTCATTGAGAATATTTATAAGGTTCTCAACTGCTCCTTCAACTTTACGTGATTGATCAGTATCTTCGATCCTCAGTATAAACTTGCCATTATTATGCCTGGCAAATAAATAGTTAAACAGTGCTGTCCTTAAACTGCCCAGATGCAGGTAACCTGTTGGTGATGGTGCAAATCGTACGCGAACTTCGTTATTCATTAATTGTACCTAATAATTTTGTTTTTTATCTGAAATAATGAAATTTTATTTATTATTTTACAAATATTGCTGATTTTATTTTCAAATAATAGGAAATTCAATTTTGAATATTGACTCAACAACCCGTTTTTCTGATCGAGTAGAAAATTACATAAAATACCGTCCCGGTTATCCTCGTGAAATAATTGAATACCTGATATCAGAAGGTATTCTAAAACCTGATTCAGTTATTGCAGATATCGGTTCAGGCACGGGAATATCAAGTGAATTGTTCCTTAAGAACGGTAACACAGTGTATACAGTCGAGCCTAACACACCAATGCGCGAAGGAGCCGAAAAGTTATTATCAAAGTATGGTAATTTCAAGAGTATTGATGCCACAGCTGAGGATACAACACTACCTGATAGCTCAATTGATCTCATCGTATGTGCGCAGGCATTCCACTGGTTTGATATTCCGAAAGTAAAAATTGAGTTTAAGAGGATCCTTAAACCCACAGGCAGTATATGTTTAATGTGGAATGAAAGAGTGCTTGACGCTAACCCGTTTTTGGTTGATTACGAAAAGCTGCTTTTAAAATACGGCACTGATTATTCAAATGTTAGACACGAAAATATCGATGATAATAAATTGGCTGAATTTTTCTCAAGTGGTTACTCTACAAAAACTTTCCCCAATAAGCAGGTATTTGATTTTGATGGAGTAAAGGGCAGGCTGCTTTCATCATCATACACTCCCCAAAAAAACAGCCCGCTATATGAACCAATGCTTGCTGAGCTTAAACAGATCTTTGATAAGAACGAGATAAACGGAAAAATTGAGTTTTTATACGATACAAATATTTATGTTTCAACTTAAATCCCCGCGAAGGCGGGGATCTCTGGTTTTATCAGACCAGAGCAAAATGAAGCCAAAAAATCCTATTCTTGGACTTTTTTAATACTTTCTTACTACTAAAATTGAGATTCCCACCTTCGTGCCTGCCTGCTGCAGTCAGGGGAATAAAACAAAATACGATACAAATATTTACATAAATAAATCCCAAATGTCATAGATTTTCGAAACATAATCTTAGTATCTTTGTTTTATTAGGTAACAATAGTATAAACTAAAAAGGAATATATGTTAAAACGCTTAATTTTACCGCTTTTTTTAATTGCAGCAATTATGGTCTCATCGTTTCAGTTTTCTGGCTGCAGCACAGATGATATCACTAATATCATTAATACTGCCACTACAACAGAAGTCACCGCTAAGGACAGGCTTGATTCAGCAAACGCGCAGGCTCTCAGAACATACGGAGCAGGTACCAAACTGGTATTAATTATGGGCCGTAATGTAAAAGCTAACGGAAAGACCGAGCTTTCATTGTTAACGGCAGCTACTAATCCTGATTCCATAGGCGCATGGCTTTATATTTACAGAGCTCCTTCTGATACTTCGCTCAAAATATATACACCTAATCCTATTCCAACAACAAGTGATTGCATTGAGCTTACAGCATTATTCAATACAAATCAATTGCTTGGATTGATCCAGGATACATCAGCAAAAAATATTATATCAGGTGCACTTAACTTTATTATCTCCACAAATGTTTCGATTGCAACTTCAAGTTCATCATTGCTGAACAGTGATGCATCATTGAACCTGTCATACTCAACAAACCCGGTAATTAAATTTAATGATAATTTTGTACCTTCATCAAGTACACTCAACGGCAGTGTGTTTTTCTCGTCAGGCACAAATCAAAAAAGGAATATGATATTAATGCCTGCAGCGGGAACACTTAACCTGCCATCTTACATTACAAATTTAACCGGTTTCCCGGCTGACTTGTGGGTAGTTCAGTACACTAAAACAAACGCTTCGCTTCAGACAGAGAACCTGATACTTGGTACTGTTGTTCAAAGCGGCCAGATGATGGGTGTACCTAATATTAGCATTCAAAGCCCGGTAATAAATCTTTCTAAATATGTAACTCAATAATTCTTTTACTGATATTACTTTTTTTAAACAGTAATATTTCAGTTGATTTATTAAAGCCCGATATTTATTTTTAATTATGAAAATATATATCAGGGCTTTTTTATTTTTACTTGCAGCTTTAATGCTGTCATCCTGCATAGATATGCAGAGAAAGATAAGGTTAAACACCGATGGCTCAGGCTCGGAAAAGCTGAAAATTAGCCTCAACAAAAATTCTATTTTTGCCATGCAACTTGCCTTAAGCAAGCTTGATAGTGATGCGGTTTCAAATGAAGAGGACATAAAAGAAATCCAGGAAATGTTCAAGGATACAATGTATCTTTCTGAAATACGGAGCTCATTCAGTAATTTTGCCGTGAGAGACTCCCTTAAGCTTATCAGCGTTAAGGAATTATCATCGACTGACTCCACTAAAACATTTGAGATATATTATAGCTTCTCAAATATAAAAAACCTGATAGGTGATAAGCTGACCATGATGCCTGATGATGAAATGCCAGAAGAATCGGCACAACGGATATCACCGGTTGAATTTTCTGAAAAGGATAATTACTGTGAATTCAGCTACAAACTCGGTAAAAATTCTGAATCTGATACTCTGCAGCAGTATGATTCACTTAAAATTCTTTCAGATAAAATAGTGGAAACAGTATTCGGCAAAAGTACAATGTCTTTTGAGATCAGAACAGAAAATAAAATTATAAGCTCAAACGCTGATTCATGGAAAGGTAAAAAAGCGCTTTGGAATATACTGATGGTAGATTACATAAGGAAACAGCGGATATTAAATTTAAAATTTGAAAATTAACTATCAATAATAAAACAAGGGGCTTTAGATCCCTTGTTTTGCTTAAGTTTTATTTTACCAAAATCATCTTCTTTGTTTCTTTGAACCTGCCGGATTCAAGCTTATAAAAATAAGCTCCGCTTGGCAAACTTCCCGCATCATAGCTCACTCTATAAACACCGGCTTTTAATTCACCGTTTACTAGCTGCGAAATTTCTTTACCTGCTGTATTATATACTGTTAATTTCGTCATTGCAGAAACCGGGATATTAAAACTAATATTTGTAACCGGGTTAAACGGGTTAGGGTAATTCTGCATCAACGAATAACTTGCTGGTATCTGGCTGCCTATTGGCGTTATGCCTATTGAATTATAAGAAGTGTGAAGATACTTCAATATATCATATGATAAAGCTTCTATGTAAGCAGGGTTATTAAAATTTGCTGTATTTCCTGAATTTGAAAGTATTACAACACCGCCTTTTATTCCTGTTAAGGAATCGGTATAAAAAGTGATATAGCTGTTAAATCCCGGTGTGCCGCCATCTTTGAACTGGACCCAGGGATTGTTAAGCTGGAAATCAAGCCTGTTGGATGCCCATGCCATACCCTGCCACTTCTGTGTACTTTGCCCCGGATTAATTCTTTTTATATGCCTGTGCATAGTATCCAGCAGCGGGTTCATGCTGCTATTGAGCAGCTTCATTTGAAACTCAAGATATCTTGTCATATCTTTAATTGTCGAGCGAATTGCTCCAGCCCCGTTGAATGCCGGCCAGGTTGATTTTAAACTGTCCGCCGCTATCCAAATATTGGAGTTATTCTTAACATACCCCTTTGCAGAACGTGTTATCATTGAAAGCGTTCTTGTTATTTTAGTATCAGGCATTCCCAGCGAGTCTGTTATCCACTGCTGGTAAAGCTGCTCAATTGAATCTCTGCCTGCATGCCTGGTTAAGCCTGTTGCAAGCGTTGCAAATCCGATGTTTGAATAATTCCACAATGAGTCAGGCTTTGAAATTAAATGGCATGTATCCAGGTAGCGGTACATTCTATCCAGCGTATATGGATATGATGTTCCCGGAGGCTCATCTATCAGTCCTGAAAAATGTGTAACAAGCTCAAGCAGGTTTATTTTTGTGGTATCAATACCATTCACCCAAACCGGCATATGCAGCGAGTCAGGCAGATATGATTTGATAAGGTCCCACCTGCTGGCAAGGTTATACCTTAACATATAAGCCATAACCATAGCTGTAAATGTCTTTGTAACTGAGCCGATCTGGTAAACAGTATTGCTGTCCGGCGCTTCGTGGGTTGACCTGTTCTTTTCGCCATGATAGAACAGCCTCCGAAGGTATTCGCCTGTATTCGGGTTCTTGTATACTACACCAATGGAGACACCAACTGTGGTATCACTGTAATGTACCCTGAACAAAGAATCAATTGCATTTTTGAACGGATCATTTTGAGTAAAGGCAGTACCTATAAAGAGACATAAAACGGCTAAAATAAAAATAAATCTTTTCATACGCTGCTCTGTATTATTCTGTATTTTTTCTGGAAAAGCAGCCTGTTTAATACAGGCTGCCTGATTAATTAATGCTCTTACTTTACAATTACAAGTTTTTTTGAATCAATAAATTCACCTGCTTCAAGTTTATAGAAATATATGCCTCCTGCAATATTTTCCGAATTCAGTTCAGTAAAATATTTTCCTGCATTCAGCTCTTTTGCAACAATTGTTTTTATCTCTCTGCCTAAAATATCAAACAGCTTAATGCTCACAAATGATGACCTGGGTATATCAAAATTAATACGTGTTTGAGGATTGAAGGGGTTTGGATAATTCTGGTAAAGTGCAAACTGCCCCGGTACTTCTGTGCTTATAGGAGTTACTGAAATCAGGTTTGACAGATTAGCTGTATAAATTTCCTGGTTAGGATAACCTTTTCTCTGGTCGGTCCATACCGGGATAACTTTGCCTCCGTATGCATCTATACTTATATAGTCACCAAACCTGACATCACTATTAGGCTGCTGTGAAGTAAAGCTTGAGTCGCTCATTATCTGGTTTACCCATGTATTACCCTGGTTTGTAGAGTACGCTATAAAAGAATTTATTGATGAAGACCCTGCTCTTGTATCATAATATATTACGTACAAATTTCCGGCTTCATCACACTGCATCATTGGCCAGTACTGGTTATTTGTTGTTACATCATTCACTCTAACAGGTGCGGCTAACCAGTTTGCACCCCCGTTGGTAGACCGCTGGAAATAAACATCTGAATTACCTCCCCGGCTGTCATCCCAAACTACATAAACATTTCCCCTTGTTGGGTTATTGGAATAATCAACACACACAAATGGGAAACCATTTGTTGTGGATACTGTACTTAATGAATAATCTGTACCAAAGCCCGCACCGCCGTTTGTGGAAACATCAAACTTTATACCATTTTGAGCCCATACCATATATATCTGGTTATTTGTTCCTGAACAGATATTTGAACCCTGACCGCCGGTTACATCACTTACATTAACTGTAGCAGACCAGTTCAGTCCGCCGTTGGTAGATTTTCGGAATTTTATACCAGTTGAAGGTCCAAAGCTTGTCCATGAAATAAATATATTATTATATGTGGTGTTAGTGTTAACAGGGTCACAGAAGATCCACTCTTTATCTTCGCCGGCGCCGCCTGTGCCCGGTACGGCAGTAGAATAAAGTACAAAAGTCTGTCCATTATTGGTTGATTTATACAGTAACATATCCCTGTTATACTCTGCTACCGGCTGCCTTGATGTGCTTGAAATATAAAAATTACCCTGTGCATCGCTTGTTATAACCGGGTCACTTTGTGATGTATGTTCAGGGTTTGGATCCGGAAGCAATTGAGGGGCTGCCCAGGTTAATCCGCCATTTGTGGAGTAAGTATAACCTATTCTTCTTTCAATATTCGGATTTATATAACCAAGCTTAAAATCACGCCATGCTGCAACTACAAAATTCGGATTTACCCTGCTTATCCTGACTGAAGGCTCATTTTGAGGAAATCCATTCAAAGAAAGGTTATTGTTCAGAAAAACCGCATTATCATAAAATCCGGTATAAATTCTGTTCTCATTATCAAGCCCTGGAAACCTCGCTTCTGCCTCAGTTGAAACTGTTTGTGCATCAGTTAAGCCGGTGATAAATAATACAAAAAGCAGGAAGTAAATATTTTTCATATTAAATAAATTTCGTTATTTCCCTAATATAATTGAATAATATTAGTTTTTGAATACAATAAACCACTATTCTAAGGATAAAATGGATGTAGTTCCTTTTTCATCCCATTGATTTATGGGATTAAATTAAGCAATTACTTAGATTTGTTTAAGAAATTGAACAGTTCTAAAATTATTGAAGATAAATGGTCTTAAATGAAAATGACGATGAAAAAAATGACGAAATACCGTTTTCATTAAATAAAATTGATATTAACCCGGATTCTGTTTTTGAGATAGAAAGCGGAAGCTCAGCCAACAACAGCATCATAACCAGTAAAATAAAGTCCAAATTAAGCGGACGCGACAGCAGCAAAGATAAGATCTGGATTTACGAAAAAGGCAAATTATTATGATTATAATAAATAAAAATTATTCAGAATAAATCAATAATGGATGAATTCCCTGATACAGAAAAAGTATACAATATAATCAAAGACATCAATAATAACGAAATTGAGACAGAAGAATTGGATCCAGAAAATGCAAACGGGATATATTTCCTACTGATACTAAGTGTTCTGATAATATTTGCACTAAGCTTTATCAGCATATAAAAAAATTTACATAACAAATATCAAACTATGACCAAAGAAGAAATCTTTTTAAAAGAAGCCTATGTACATTACGACTATTTTTCTAACATAGCGCGAAGAATGACACGAGATGACTTTGATGCTGAAGATCTTACCCAGGAAACATTTATCCGTGCATTCAGATTTATTGACCAGTTTGAGCAGGGCAG
>JAPUEV010000242.1 GCA_027492415.1 Ignavibacteria bacterium | reverse complement strand
TCATTTACAGGCTTATCATCAGTTTTCTTCAGAATATCTTCTTCAAGCTCTGAACCGGGATTAACAGCGTTTTCCTGTAGTTTCTCAGGGTCAATATCCGTTTCTTTATCTCGTGAATAAATATCCTCGTTATCCGGGTATGGTTTATAACCGGGCAGATCTTTATCCTTATTTTTTTTATTGTTTGTTAGTTTCATAGAACACTCCTCTAATTTAGAAAATAATTAACTTCTATATATATTAAACAAAATTAAAAGAATTCAGGTTACAAAAGTGAGAAAATGTAACGTAAACTACAGTTAACTGCTATCGTTACATTAACTATAAATTCATATGTTGCTAAATATTTAATAATTCAGTAATTTTCCGCAAGTTTTATCACAAATTAAACCAAACACAAATGAAATATTTTGCTGTACTTCTTGTTGTCCTTTTTTCGGCCACGATACTGCAGGCTCAGGAAAAATGGTCAACTACCAGAAAGCCCGTAATGGGTAATTATTCAAAGCTGCCCTCGGAGCTTAATTCCTGGGAAAATCCTAACAAAGCTACCCGTACAGTATATGTCAACGATATGGTTTTTACTGTTGGCCCGAATATCAGGGTACTGCCAACAGCTAACGCTCAGCAGGATGAAATAATCCTAGTAAGGCACCCGACCAATCAGAATATCATGTTTGGCGGAGCTAATACAACCGCAGGCGGAGTTTATGGCCAGGGTGGTTATATTACAACTGATGGCGGAACAACATGGACAGGTAATAACCTGCTTTCTCCGTTCACACAGAATTCAAGTGACCCGGGTCCGACAATTGACAAAAACGGTGTTATTATTTTCACAACACTTGATAGCCCGGGAATGGTTGCAGCTTATTCAACCAATAACGGCGTATCCTGGTCAAGCAGGGTAACACTTCAGTCAGGAAGTGTAGATAAAAATTTTGCATCAACCGATGATGCTCCTTCAAGTACATACTACGGCAGAAGTTACGCTGTATGGAGCAATTTTGCATTAGGTCAGCCGCCTGTTGTCTTTTCATATACAACAAACAGTGGTGTATCATGGAATGGCGTTACACAGATAAATACACCTCCCGGCGGTCATTATTCACAAGGTGTTGATATTTGTGTAGGTCCGGCAGGACAGGTATATGTATCATGGGCAGCCCCAACATCCTCAGGTTCTTTCACTGAAGATTATCTTGGTTTTGCACGTTCAACAAATGGAGGCGGTGCATGGACAGTTACTGAAAATGCTTACGATATGAATGGAATCAGGGCTGCTACTTTTAACGGATGGAATTTCAGAGTAAACGGTTTTCCCAGGATAGCTGTTGATAGATCCGGTGGAGCAAGGAATGGCTGGATATATGTAGTAGCCGGTGAAAAGAACCTGGCACCTGCAGGTACCGATGCGGACGTAGTTATGCACCGTTCAACTGATAACGGAGCAACATGGTCAGCAGGAATCAGGGTAAACCAGGATCCTATGAATAACGGTAAAGTTCAGTTCTTCCCTGCTATCAGGGTGGATGAAACAGGCGGAGTTAATATCTGCTATTATGACAACAGGAACTATCCTTCAGTTGGAGACTCATGCGAAACATATCTGGCACAGTCATCAGATGGCGGTACCACATGGGCAGAAGTTAAGGTAAGTGACCATGCATGGAAAGTTAAAGGAGAAGCAGGACTTGGTACATATGGCGGTGATTATATCGGAATTTCATCCGGTAACGGTAAAATTTTCCCGTTCTGGTTTGATGATAAGACAGGTACTATGCAGGCATGGACTTGCGCAGTAACAGCATTACCTGTTGGAATTGCCGGAAATAATAACGAGATCCCTTCTTCATTTGAACTGAAGCAGAATTTCCCGAATCCGTTCAATCCAAACACAAGCATCAGCTTTAATTTGCCGAAAGAATCTGCTGTAACCCTGGAAGTATTTGATATTACAGGAAAGAATGTTGCTACACTGGTTAACGAAACCAAAGCAGCAGGCAAGTACAGCTATGATTTCAATGCAAATGATCTTTCAAGCGGAATTTATTTCTATAAACTTACCGCTGATGGATTTGTAAGCACAAAGAAAATGATATTGAACAAATAGGGCATTATTTATGCCTGACTACAAAAAGCGCAAGCGATATTTGTGAATACAAAATTAAAAACCCGCTCTAAGTTGAGCGGGTTTTTTTATTCACAAATAATAAAAAATGTTTATTCTCATCCCGAAAGAAGCGGTGCTATTGCACATGGGTGTGCTGTATCAAATTCCAAAGCGCTAGATACCCATGCTGGCAAGCATTGCTGAAATATTATTAACACTTTCAAACAGCTTTGGATGGCTTACTTCAAATTCTGTCACAGATTCTTTTAAGTCCCCTATAGCTTTTTCTATCAAATCAGGGTCTTTTTCCTCTTTTGTGACCTCATCCGCGGAGCGCAGTATATGACCGGAAATATTCTCTGCATGCTCACTGGACTGAATACTTCCCATTTCCCCTTCAAGTGAATCAAGCATACTGATCAATTCAGCTTTCTTTTCTTCGCTTATCGAGCTGTCATTGGATAATTTTTCTTTAATTTCCTGTAAAGTACTTTTCATTTTTATCACTCTTAGATTAATATTTTACAAATATAAGCATTTATATTATTATTATTTTTTAAATTCTCTTATTTCGTTCAGCAGCCATCTGTTGTATAATATTTCCGTATTATCAGCCTGTTTTTCCAGTGCAATCAGGTCTATATTCTTCTTATCAAATTTATATTTGAATAATTTATCCATAATAACAGTAAAACCCTTGTGTTTCTTTAATGTTACTTTATCAATTTTCCTGTTCTTTGCAAGATACTGTTTATACAATAATAACCCTGAAAGCAGCCTTTCAAAATCATTCAAATGCCAGTATATCCTCACTGAAAGGTTCTTTATTTCAAGTGGTTCAAGTACATTCCCGCTGATAAGAGAGATGTTTAACAATGCTTCCTGGTACTTTTTTATACTGAAATAATACAGTGCAAGGCTGTAATGATATGTATTATGCTTTATATTTTCAGGCAGGCTGTTTTTGTATGTTTCTATAAATTCCGCAAGCCAGTCATAGTATTCCAGCTTAATTGCTGATCTTACCTGTGAGAGAAATATATTCTGTGATATAAAATTCTTTCCTTCTAAAATATATTTTTCGATCATAACCTTTCTCAGGTCAAATAATTCCCTGATCGTTTCTGTGGAATTCATATCTTTAAACTTCTTCACGTAATTAATAAGGCATATATAAGTATCAAAATGGTTTTCTTCCCCGGAAAGGTCACTGTGCTCTTCAGCCTGCCGCTTTAACAGATCGAAATAAACCGGTTTACCTGTGTAATGCAGCATTAACCTGTAATAGTGAATCAGAACAACCGGATCAAGTAAATGTTTTTTTGATTCAACCAGCGTAATAAGCTCATTTAAAATGAGAAAATCATATTTAATCTTATTAACCTCAATTTGATTAATATTATATGCATACATTTCAAGCATTACCGAAAAGAGGAAATTTATGATGCTAATTTCACTATCCCTCATATCTTCACCGGAAAGCTCTTTGAGATTTAAGCTGTTTTGCTCCTTTTCCTGTTTAATGAAATACCTGTCATAATGGTACATCGTATCTTTTATTATAGAGCTATCAAGCAGATTCATTACAGTTCCATAATTACTCTTAAACAGTGAGTTAATTCCCCTGATGTTCAGTTCATTCAACAGGTGTCTGTAGTGATTATTGCCGTTACGGTTAAAGTTTACCTGTGAAAGGAATTTTTCTCCCAGAGCAAGCAGGTCTGAATTATAATTCCGTAACAGGCTTTCATTGAATGGTTTTCCGGGGAAAAGCTTTGAGAATATTTTCGATTTTAAAAATCCTTCATCAGAAAACTCAGGATAATGTTTTTTATAAATGCTGTAAAGCTTTATGAGGACTTTGCTTTTATTAAAATACGGTGATGAAATATATTCGCCGAATTTTTTAAATTCTGCCTCATTTAGTGATCCTAGGAGGTCAAATAATCTGGATTTCAGCATGTGATATTTCTACTTTGCAAATCGCAAAAAACGTTAATTTTGCTCATAAAATAACAATATTTTTTATTAATTACTGAGTATATAATGATTTACATACTACAATTCTAACAATAATTATTTGTTTAGCCCTCCCTATAATATTATTTTTGAATATAAAAATTTAACACAACTGAATTTAACTTAAATGGCTCTAATTATGAAACAGATTATTATTGAAATATTGAAATGCATTAATCTTAGGCTTGCTGTAATAAGCAGCTTGACATTAACTTTGATCTGCGGTAATATTTACGCCCAGGAAAAATCAGGGGTTATTGAACCTGAAATCAAAAATAATATTATCTCGCTGGATATAGAATTAAACAGCAGCGGAATGCTGCCCACGGAAATCTTTTCGTGTACAAGCCTCGAGGAACTGAAGATAAACGGTAATAGTAATTACATGCTGCCATCAGATGTTAAAAATCTATACTCTCTCCGGGTTTTGGATCTCGGCAATGCTCAGATTAATGAGTTACCTGGGGAACTGGCACAGTTAAGACTTTTAAGGGAAATACATCTTAACTATGAGTTATGGCAGTACAGGCTTGATGAAGTTCAAAGGATAACGCGCGCAAAAATTATCCTGGAATGAAGATGTAAGATAGAAATAAATATAGACCCCCAATATTGGTTAGCTTAAAATCAGCCGTTAAAATGGATGAAAAATATGGTTCACCAATAAAAAAAAGCCCGGAAAATCCGGGCTTTTAATTTTTATAAAGTAATGATCACTCCAGTACAAATATATTTTTATCTGAGCAAATATCTTTAAGGTCTTTTGGCCAAATTGTTACGCTTACTTCACCCAAATGTGCTTTTCTTAAAAGAAGCATCTGTGTCCTTGATTGCCCAATACCGCCGCCAATGCTTAACGGAACTTCATTATTCAATACAGCGCTGTGATAAGGTGTGGAAACAAGATCAAGCTGTCCTGAGAGCTTTAACTGCTCTCTAAGTGATTCAGCATTCACCCTGATACCCATTGATGAAAGCTCATGTCTGCGTTTTGTTAAGTGGTTCCAGACAAGGATATCACCGTTTAAGCCGTGATATGTTTCACCGTTCTTTGTGATTGTAGGTGTTACCCAGTCATCATAATCTGCAGCGCGCATTTCATGCGGGTAGCCGTCTTTTAATACCCAGCCGATACCAATGATAAATACTGCGGGATATTCCTGTAATATTTTGGTTTCGCGCTGTTTCCTCGGAAGATCAGGATATTTGGCAAGAAGCTCTTCTGCATGCAGGAATACAAGCTCTTCAGGTAAATTCGGGTAACGCGGATCTTTCAGCTGCGGGAACATTTCCTGTACATATTTTTCTGCTCCTACAAATACTTTCCATATGCTTTTTACAATCATTTTCAGGAAATCCAGATTCCTGTCTTTTGCCGTAATAACCCTTTCCCAATCCCACTGGTCAACATAGCTTGAGTGGTCATGGTCCAGGAAGTAATCTTTTCTTACTGCCCTCATATCAGTATTAAGGCCTTCGCCGGGCTGCATATCAAACTGTTTAAGAGCAATGCGTTTCCATTTTGTAGCTGCCTGTACAACCTGTGCTTCCATGCGTTTTGGCAGACCTAATCCGCAGGGGAATTCAACCGGTGTTCTCGAGCCGTCACGGTCAAGATTATCGTTTACACCGCTTTCTTTATCAACTATAAGGGGTACCTGTACCATCATAAGGTTAAGTTCTTTTGCAAGATTCTGTTCAATATAGCTTTTTACAGCATAAATAGCTTTTTGAGTATCTTTCTTGTTTAACAAAGATTCATAGTTATCCGGAAGTATTTTTGATACTTCTGGGTAAGTGCTGATTCCCGGACCTGCAAGGTCCGCTTTTTTATCTGACATTATACATTTCTCCGTTTCAATTTATTTTGAAAAGATTTTGAACCGATACACAAAATTATAAGTTTAAACAATTGTTTACTATGATATGGGTCAATTTTTAAAATGACTTTAGGCATAAAAAAACCCCGCTTTATAGAAACATTATGGGTCAATTTCCATGAAACGGGGTAACTTCAATTGGGGGTAATGCAATAAAAGACTATACTGCTGTTATTTCGCCAATATGATAAACCATGGCTATTTTTTCCTTCAAAATCTCAACCTGGCTGGAGATAATTGCAGCTGTTTCTGCCGGTGTGATCATATCAGTATTTATGACCAAATCGTAATGATGCGGGTCTCTCAGGTCAATTCCAAACAGTTTTTTCACATATTCAAACCTTTGTATATCTTCTTTGTGAATATAATCTTCAGCCTGCTTTAAGGTCAGGGAGTACTCCTCAACCATATGCTTTATTCTTTTATGCATAGAGCCGATAAAACGGATATGCAGCCCGTTTGTATGATGACGGGTAATGTAAAAAGCTCCCCTGCCAACAATAATGGCATTACCCATATCAGCAAGCTTAAAAATGGATTTGCTTATGTTATGGACCATTTCTCTTTTAGTGGGGTGCATCCCGAATAATTCCTCGAACATCGTCTGTATATCTGAAAATTTCTCTTCAGGGAAAAAGCTGTTAATACCTTTAGTGTTATATTCCTCATTAATGCGCTTAACAAGCTCTTTATCATATAGTGTCCATGGGCATTCACCGGCTTCCTGCACAGATGACAGCTCTTCAAGGAGAATATTGGTTATTTCCGTTTCACCTGTACCTGCTTCCCTGGAAATGGTTATAAATGGCAATAGCCTTGGGTGATAACCTTCAAGTTTGGATTGGTTGTTCTTATGAATCTGGCAGAAAAGGTAAGATTTGCTTAGATCTACAAATTTATTGTATTCCATTTTACTCTCCCTCCTATTCAGGTAGTTTGAGCGGTAAATATTAAGGCTTCTTTACCTGCTAAACAAATATAATACAGAAATCAAGCTGTAAAAATGACTGTTATCAAAGCATACTATGATAATTATCTACAATGCAATTGGTGGAAATACCAACGATGGTGTAATTATCTATAATTTTCAAGCGGAACTTCCGGAATAATATTTGTAAAAAAGAATTAAAAAAAGATCTTCTTGGCTTTGCTGATCTCTTCCATTATAAGGGCATAATTTCCGGGGAATTTCTCTTCTGTAAAAATGTTTAATGCCTCATCAAATGAAGCAATTGCCTTATGGTAATTTTCTGTTTTATCTTCATACTCAGCCAGCCTTATAAGTGTTTTACCCATACCTATTTTTACTTCAGCGTATTGAATAGGGTAATTATCAAGAGTCCTTACCCTTAATGACTCTTCAAAAGCATCCAGCGCTTTATATAGGGAATCCGGTGAGTTCTCTGATTCACTCTTCAGCAGGTAAACATCACCAAGATTGAACATCGTGTTTGCATAAGGTATCGGCATCTGGTCAGGTTTTCTTACTTCAAGAGCCTCTTCAAATGAATTAATTGCTTTATTTATATTTTGTTCTTTATCTTTTAATAATGCAAGCATTGAATATGCGTTGCCTATATTATTCATAGTAATTGCATACTGAAAAGGAGCTTTTGTTTTCGTCTGAATTTCAAGCACATCATTGTATGAATCAATTGCAAGCTTTAAATTCTTTTCGGCATCTTCAATATCAGAAAGCCTTGCATAAGTATTGGCAATATTATTTTTAGTTAATGCGAAGAGCTTCGGATTTTCGGCAAGTATATTCACTTTAAGCGCTTCATCAAATGATATGATAGCCTTCTTGTAATTCGCAGATTTATCGGTTTCTTCTGCAAGTATAAGGTATGCACCGCCAAGGTTGTTATGTGTCCTTGCATGATCAATGGGATAAGCATGTTTAGTAAATACCTTAAGTGCCTCATTATATGCTTCGATAGCTGTTTTACAGTTTTCCTTCCTGTTATCCACCTCTGCAAAAGCGGTGTGTGTGTTGCCTATCCTGCTTTTAAGCTTAGCATACTCAAACGGGTGGCTTTCAATTGATATTGTTTTCAAGACCTCATTAAAATACTGTATAGATCGCGCGCAGTTTGCAAGTGTATCCTTTACTTTTGAAAGTGACCAGTAAGCCTGACCAAGGTAATTCTGCGCTTTTATGAATTCCGCAGGGTATTCATCCCTGTTTATCTCTTCAAGCACTTTTTCAAATGCGCTGATTGCAATATTCATATAATCGCCTATTTGTGAATCAACTTCACCTATATCATAAGCTCTTTCACCTGCCATTTGCAGGACTTCGGGGTCACCGGCAAAAACTGCCATCATGCTTTCAAGTATATCCAGCTGTGTGTGCTCTACTTCGGGTTTAACGACAAATTCCAGGTAAGCGTCTTCAGCCCAGACTTTATTTCTTCGGGCTATCTTTACAAATTCCTTATCCTCTAATCCCTTTAGCCAGCCAGTCCATTCAAAATCCCTGCCTTCAAGCTCAAATAATCCTGCGGCTTTCTTGATCCATTCCAGCCTGAAGATACTGTTCTCTTCATAGATACCGCTTTTATATAAATTGCGCAATGAGCGGAGTATCGTTTTTTCAATGTTATCGCAGTTATCAAACCGGCGTTCCATTTCACTAAGCCGCATGAAAATAGAGCCTATTGTTCCATTGAACTTTACGGTATCCCACTGCATCCCCAGCTTTTGAGCAACAACTTTGCCTTCATCGGAGGAAATTTTATCAAGCTCAATGATATCATCACCAAAGATAATATCTATATCCAGGTTCTGTTCAATAAATTTATTTTTAACTTTTTTAAATTCCCTGCCGGAGTGGCATGTTGCGGCAATGGGGATATTCCGCTCTTTGGCTTCACGGAACAGCAGGTGAAAGCTATCCTGCCTTTCTATGTAATACTGCAGGTCATCTATGAATATCATCTTCGGTTTCCAGAATATAAAATCCTTGGGGAACTGGAAGGAAGCCATTTGCACGCTGCGGGGAACAAGTACATGTACGGGAGATTTAAGCTGTTTTAGTGAGTTGAATACAGCACGTGTTTTTCCGCTTAAGGGCGGACCCACAATAATAATATTCCGTTTTCTTTCAAGTGATCTTGAAAGCTGGTTATCTATTCCGCGCTCAAAATAATAGTCTTCAAAAGGGCGCTCACCCAGCAGGTCTTTAGCCTTCAGCTTCCGGGAACTTTTCCATATAATGGAATAATAATTTTTATACTCTTTCCTGAGCTTTAAAATATAGCCCGCTGCCGGTGCGGCAATTGTTGCTATAATACCCAGAACCGTTAGTATAATTGTCAGATCCATTTACAGGATTTTTATAAAACTATTTATGAAACTAAAACTGATCGTAAACTATGAATGTTGAAAAGCTTAGCTACTTTACTTTTCTTATTTTTTTATAATTCACACCGCGTTTCTGGTTAAATGCGCTTATACCTTCTTTTACTTCACCGCTTAAATTATGTATTGAAAGCCAGTCCCTGGCACTGCCAATTGTTGTGTGCCATGAAAGGTCACGCCAGAAGTTAAGCTGCTGTTTGGTGTATCTTAAACATTCCGGAAGCTTGTTATATAGCTTCTTTGCCAGCAGGTCAACTGCTTCATCAAGCTTATTATATGGTACAACCTGGTTAACAAGTCCCCATTCCAAAGCCTTTGCTGCAGGAATTTCTTCACAAAGGAACAGAATTTCACGTGCACGTCTGTCACCTACAATTATTGGAAGAAACTGCGTTGCACCGGCAGCAGCAACACTGCCTCTTGCAGCGCCAACCTGTCTAATGTAAATATGATCTGCTGCAATTGCAAGATCGCAGCTCATATTAAGCTCATTACCGCCGCCAACTACAATTCCGTTCAATCTCGCAATAGTTGGCTTGCCAACATTGCGCATTACTTCGTGAAGCTGTATGAACTCATACATCCATTTATAGTAATCGTTTGGGTTACCTAAAAAATACTGCTGCTGCTCATTCAGATCAGCCCCGGTTGAAAATGCCTGTTTACCTTTACCTGTAAGAAT
>JAPUEV010000241.1 GCA_027492415.1 Ignavibacteria bacterium | reverse complement strand
CCTGAGTTTTTCAAAATTTAATTTCAGGTAGTCAAGCCGGGGTGATACTTTAAAATGTTTTGCTATGAACCGGGATGTAAAAAATTCTTTCTTTTCCCATATGCCGGGATAAATATTGCTGTCTAGCATTTTTGCCGGGTCATAAAACTTGCCCAAATCTTTAGAGTCAATAGTTTTGCAAAGCTTGTTAAATTGAGCTGCTTCTGCTGAATTAAATGACCTCATATCAATTACATTTACACCGTAAATCTCACTCCAGTTGTAATCTCTCAGTATATTACCGTCATTTAATAAAAATCCCGCTGCATGTTCATTCAGGCTTTCTGTTAGCAAAAAGTGGATACCGTGCCAGGCTTTATCAAGCTCAAACCAGTTTTCAGCATCTGTATTCTGAATAAAATTATAAAGCTCTTCTGTTTTATCCTTTAATCCTGCAGCTTTGTTAATATCTTCATCGGTTAATCGTATTATATCGCAGTAAAGTCCCAATATTGATAAATGATTATTATAGTTTACCTGTTTTGAAGTTTTATCTTATCCAAAGCTTTTTGCCATAATGGCACGAACTTAGCTGCTGTTTTCCCCATATCCTCAGGGTCAGTAATTCTTTCCTGCCACCCGTGGTGAACTTCATTCCATACATGCCTGGGTATTCCCTCAGATTTTGCTATTTCCGCGCATGCTTCTGTATCTTCAAATACATCCTGCATCTTAGCGCAAAGCTCTGCATACTTTTCCAGACCTATTCCATTAATTGGATCCATCAAAAAATTCTATCCGTGTTATTTTTATATTAGTTTAAAATAAAGATGAATACTGCTGCAAGAATTATAAAGCTGATAACTGCGATCCAAACTAATATAAAAATTACAGAAAAGAGAATGCTGCTTTTCCAAATGCCTTTATACCCCTCGATCCAGCTGCCCAGCCGGCTGCCTCCGGCTGAGCTGTCGGAATCGTTGAACATTTTAACAGTTTCTTTAATAATACTGCTCAACTTATAATATTTCTTTTAAGATTATATAATCTCTACTTCACCGCTGGCAATAACATCACCGTTCTTTTTTAAACAGCTTACTTTGTACTTGCCTTTTTCCTTGAATTCAACGTCATCAAAGTGGATATAATCCCAGCTTGACTGCACTGTGAACGGGAAAGTATCAACTGCTTTGCCTGTTGCAGCATCTGTAACATTTATATCAACTTCTTTTTCACCTATCGGATTCTGAAGCTTTAGCATTACAGTAATTTTACCTGCTTTAAATTTTGTATCTTCGCCTATTTCTTTGGTAACGTATCTCTCGCAGAAATAAAGCTTATCGCCGGAAAATTTATCTGTGATCTGCTGTATCTGTTTTATCCTGCTGCAGCCTGAAAATGCAACCATTACTGCAAACATCAGTAAAGCAATTTTTGTGAACCTCATTTTTTTGAATCCCTCCTGTATTGTTTTGTTAAATAATTATTATATAACCAGTACCTGTGAAGTATTTGCGGGGTTATATTTTATGTTTATCTTATCCCCGACTCTTGGGATAGCGATCTTTGATACTGCGGTCTCTGATGTAGTTTCAAACGGAACACCGAACTGCGGGGTTACCATTAATTTTAATCTTACTACCGGGTTGTAATTGATGAGTGTGCCTGTATCTTCAATTCCCAATACTTCCGCTGTTGCGCCCATACCGGTCTGCCCAAGATTGCTTGTATCTGTATAATTCTTTGCCATGTTAAGTGATGCATTGGTCTGGTCAACAAAATCTTTACCCATGAAAGTTTTTGTTAAAAAGCCTGATACACCTGAGTTGATTGCTTTATCAGCATTTTCGATCGCTTTTTTAGGATCTTTTTCGATTTTTTTTCCGAATCCAAACATTTCTTTGATTCCTTTCTTAAATTAAATTTTTGTTTGCTGCGTTTTTTATTATGCTACAAAAATACTTTGGAATTAAGGGCTAACCAAAGAAATGATTTCATATTTGTTTAACAATAGATTTTAAACTCAATTATCTGGTATTTCCAATAACATATTAAGATGCTGTAATTACATATATTAAAGTGTGGAAATATTTAGTTTGAAGTTTTAATTCACAAAAATTTGAAAGTTTTTAACGATTGTTTGTCTATGAATAGCCATATATAGTGTTTTTTATCCATTTTCTACTGTTTTTGCTCATTATTGCCTTCAAATGTTTTGATTTTTTTATTTAAATAAGAAAATCATTAAGCTAAATCCCATTATTTAACCAGTAATAATTTACCTGAATCATTAAAATCTTCTGACTGAAGCCTGTAAACATACATTCCCCCGGGAAGCTCTGAAGAGTCATATTTCAGCTTATAGGTCCCTGCATCTAAATTGTTGCTATAAAGCTCGTGGATCTGCTGCCCCAGGATATTCAGCAAAACCAGCTTCACATGCTGATGTTCTGGAATGCTGAAATAAATATTGGTTTCAGTATTGTTCCTGTTCGTAAACTTTTGCCCAAGATAAAAACCATCAGGCTTAACTGATGAAGTTTGCTCGAGTGTAACTTTTGCAATGCTGCTTACCTCATTAATTAACTGGGGTTCGCCGTTTGTGCCCGGGTAATCATTACTGTTTACCGCGGAAAACATTCCGAAAGAAAATATCTTTGCGGTACAGAAAATTATTATTATTGCTTTTTTCATTACTATAAATTTTTATTGATACAAAAATAGAACAAGTATTAAGGTTTAACAAAGAAACCATTTTACTGATGTTTACCCGATTGTAAGTAAATACCGGCATTAACAGGTTTAATTGCTTTTTTAAGTGTTAAATAAATAACGCTGCTAGCTAAGGAATATGAATTCTTAAAGTTTTAATATTCAGAAACGGAATTGTAATTTAAGATGTTTTTAAATGTAAGGCTCCTTAAAGCATAATTATAAAAATAAAGTTGAAAATACTAGTAATTTTGCGTTTTTTTAACCCAAAAAGTCCTTTATATTGTTTTAAATTTTATACAAATATTAATGATAAGCGCAACTCTGCTTGGGATGCTTGGTAAATTTTCTGCCAAAGAATTTAAGGAATTTGGTGAATTTGTTAAATCACCTTTCTTTAACAAAAATATCCACGTTAAACATTTGTATGAATATTTAAAGAAATTTTACCCTGCCTTTAAAGATCAAAAGCTGGATAAAGAAGTGGTTTTTGCAAACCTTTTTGAAGGTAAAAAATATAATGACGGTTTTTTAAGAACTGTTATTTATAATATGGGTAAGCTTGCCGAAGATTACCTTGCTTATATTAATTTCAGGAAGGATGACCTGAACAGAGGAATAAACCTGCTGAAAGAGCTGAACGAAAGAAAGCTTGAAAAGGTTTTCCTGAAATATTATTCCGAAATTGAAGAAGATATAAATGCATTAACCTACAAGAACCCCGACTACTTTTATAAAAAATATGAGCTCCAGAACCAGCTTGAAGAATATATGGACTGGAGCAAGTTTAAACATAAGGATTTTAAAAATTATACAAAAAATACTCTCAGTTATATCGATGATGAGCTCACCAGCTTTTACCTATCCAAAGCGCTGAACCATTACAGGTTCATGCTTGATAAAAATATGTATGAACAGCTGGATTATAATTTCGATTTCATCGAGCATATAATGGACTTCCTGCTGAATAAAGATACACACTTTAAAGAAAAAATAAAAATTAAGCTCCATTTATACGAAGTGCTGCTTTTAAAAGAAAAAAAGGAAGAGTATTACAAGATCCTTAAAGATATCTTTATGAACGAAATGAACCTTTTATCGCGCAGTGACCTCTACAGCCTGCATAACATTTTGCAAAGCTATTGTGTGTATATGTCTTTTAACGCTGCGGGGGGATATCTAAAGGAAAGATTTGACCTGTATCGTATTTGCCTGAGTGAAAAACTGTACTCTGCTACTGAGCATATTTATTTTGATGACCTTTTATTCGGTAATATTGTTAATACAGGGGCTTCAGTGAAGGATTTTATATGGACTGAAAGCTTTATTGAAGAATATAAAGGCATGATATCTCCTGATAATGCCGATGTTGTTGTGAATTATTCCCGCGCAAGGCTGGCTTTTGCAAAAGGAGAGTTTGAAAAAGCATTATGGCTTTTAAATGATATAAAAACTATCAAGCATATACAATATAAGCTTCCTGTAAGGGATCTGACACTTCTTTGTTTTTATGAGCTTAATATGCTTGCACAGTCAGCCTACCAGATTGATTCATACAGGCATTTTTTGACAAATAATAAAAGCTTTCTTTCTGATGACCGGTTCGAAAGGATCATGAATTTTCTGAAATTCTATACCAAACTTGTAAAGAATAAGGAAAAGGGGAACATTAAAGAGCTCCTCAGGCTAAAAGAAGAACTTGAAAAGCTTAACAACATAACAGAAAAAAGATGGCTCACAGAAAAAATAAAGGAGTTAGTGTAAATTGAATAAAAGCAGTTTGATCGAAGCATTCAGAACATTTTCCCCTAAGGAAATTAAAGAATTTTCTGAATTCGTATCATCCCCGTTCTTTAATAAGAATGTAAATGTTGTTAAACTGTTTGAGTTTATAAGGAAAAATTACCCGGAATTTGACCCTGTTAAGATAGAAAAAGAAAAGGTTTTTGCAAAGCTCTTCCCGGGAAAGACTTATAAGGACAGTACATTAAGGCTTTTAATGTACTATTTGTACGAGCTTGTTGAAAAATTCCTTGCATATAACAGGTTTAACAGCGATAAATATTATCATAAAGATGTACTGCTGGATGAGCTTTTTGAGCGAAAGCTTTTTAAAGATTACGAAAAGATAATTGAACAGGCAAACAGCGATCTTGACGGGCTTACAGTCCGCGATTCCTATTACTTCAGGAACAGGTATGAGTTTGCAGAACATAAATTAAGCTACCTTGCCGAAATTTATATGGGTAAGTATGAAAAATACCTTACCAGGGAGAACATTCAGCTGTTTTCGGATAACATCACTTATTTTTACCTCATCAGTGTACTTAAATACTATGCTATTACCCTTAACACAATGTATCTTTATAACGTGAAAGTAGATACCAGTATATTTGAGAACATCCTCAACAATTTCAGGATAGAGCAGTTCAAAGATGTACCGATGATAACTATCTATTTCAGGGTAATAATGCTTTTCTTAAGACCTGAAGATGAAGAAAATTATTACAGGTTAAAAGAGCTGATAATCAAGAATGAGGAAATTATCGGTCCTACAATTGGTGACCTTTATATAAATCTTGAAAACTACTGTGCACGCTGCTTAAGACAGGGTGACCAGAAGTTCCTTGCGGAATCTTTTGATATTTACGAAATGGAGCTGAAGAAGAAAACTTATCTGCAGAACGGTATTATGCCAAATTCGTTCTTTTCAAGCTTTGTTGTTACCGCAGCCAAGCTTAAGAAATTTGGCTTTTTAAGGAATTTTATCAATGAGTATAAAGGTGAATTAAATGAGATCTCGAGGGAAGCTTATTACTTTTATTGTATGTCTTTCCTTGAGTACGAAGAAGGCAATTTTGAAAAAGCGCTTGAATACCTTGCAAAAAGCAAGCCCGAAGAAGTTTATCTGAAGATGGACCTGCGGATACTGCAGTGCCGTATTTATTACAGCCTGGTGTGGAATGTTCCCCTGCAGTCACTGCTTGATACTTTCAAAAAAACCGTACAAAACAATAAGTACATTACGGATATGCGCAAGGAACAGTATTACAAATTTATAAAGTACACAAACCAGATGAATAATATCCGCTATAAGGAAGATAAAGCCGCAGCTGATAATTTAGTGGATGAGCTTAAAGCTGATGATTATTTTGCTTATAAATTATGGGTTGATGATGAAGCGGAAAAGCTTGCGGGAATGAAAAATTAATTTTTTCTGTGATTTGAAATGTAAAGATCCTGTAGCTTAAGGAGCAAGGCGTTCGATCTTCCATCCTGTCTTTGCGGGTTTATAACTTACCCTGTCATGAAGCCTGTTTGGCCTGCCCTGCCAGTACTCAAACGATTCCGGAATAAGCCTGTAACCGCCCCAAACATCCGGCAGCGGAACGTGATTTTTAAATTTAACCATATATTTAAGGAATTCTCTCACAATAGCTGAACGGCTTTCTATCACTGTACTTTGCTTTGATGCCCATGCCCCGATCCTGCTTTTGTATGGACGCGTGTTAAAGTATTCTTCGCTTTCCTTTTGTGATACCTTTTCTATCTTTCCTTCTATTCTTACCTGACGCTCAAGCTTATCCCAGTAAAATAACAGGCAGCCAAACGGATTTTCTTCTATATCTTTACCCTTTTTACTTTTGTAATTGGTAAAGAATACAAATGAATTATCATGGATACCTTTTAACAGCACAACACGCGCTGAAGGCTTTCCTGTTTTAGTGGCTGTAGCCAGAGTTACAGCATTGGGCTCTAAAAAACCTGAGTTTAAAACTTCCTGAAACCATTTATCAAATTGTTTGAAAGGGTCTTTGCTTACACTGCTTACTGAGAGTGTGCTTTTTGAATACTGTCTTCTTAGGTTTTGGATCTCTTTTTCATCCATACATTGCTTAACAGCTCATTACTTTTTACGGTATATTATATAAGCATTACCTGCTTTTTCAAAACCGATCTTGGGATAATACTCTATTGCCTCGGGGGCTGAAAGAAGCACAAGGTTTGATTCTTCACTTATCAGCTTCTGCACTTCATTTACAAGCTCATGGCCTATACCCTGGTTCTGATATTCTTTATCAATTGCCAGGTCAGATAAATAACAGCAGTAACTGAAATCACTTAATGCTCTTGCTATTCCAACCAGTCTTTCTCCATCCCACGCAGTTACTGTAAGGTTAGAGTTATCTATCATTTTTTTAATCCTGTTCAGGTCATCAACAGGCCTTTTGATACCGGATGCCCTGAAAAGATCAGATAACTGATGAGCTTCAATTTTAGCGTTTGTTTTATAGCTAATTACCATAAATTCAGTTTATTTTGCTGAAAAAAGATTTGTAAACCGGTTTCCTGTAAAAAAACTGCAGAAAAAGTGCCGGAAAAATGATAAAATCAACAATTTTACTTCCGGAACTATAACAAATATCATCAATAATTATACTACTATCAATAGATTTTTCTATTATGTGCTTATGTTTCCAATATTTTAGAGGCTTCGGTAAAAGTACACCTTCATCTGTAAAATAAATTTCCTTTTCTCCTGAATATTGCTCTGTTATCTCTGAGATCCATTTTTGTTTTATTCCCAGAATATTAGTTTCAATATGTACTTCATCACCTTTTTTACAGCCATCAAATCTTATTACATTTAAACCAACCATCGGTGGTTTAAGTTTCATAAATAGGTTAATATCAAAAGCTTGAAATACTTTCCTGTAGTCACCGTTAACTTTTGTTCTTATTAATATACGCATATTCTGCAAAAACGGCTCTTCAATCTTGAATTGAAGAGCCGTCCTTATTTTTTTCCATGTTTAAATTTTAAGCAGTAAAACCGTTTTCCCCGTCAAAGGTATAAAGATTTTCGGTTTTGATAAAATCATAGCCTTCAGCTCTGAATTTTTCAAGCTGTGCCAGTATTTTTTCATGTGTTGTGGTTTCACCGGTTGCCTCAAAACGGCATCTCCAGTGATCTACACAGAATGTTTCCTTAAGTCCGCCAGGGTAAACTTTTACACCCCTGTTGGTAATTGCTGAGAGCTTAAGTTCTTCAACTGCAATATTCTTAAGCTTATTGCCAAGCTCTTCAGCTGTGCCGTCTGTCCAGTGAAGGAACACGTCAACGCCTACAAGATCTTTTTTGGCTTTGGTAATATTTGCGTAATCATAATGCGGCTGCATTTTAACTTCAAAGTCATGGTACTCAACCGGCTTAAGTGTTGAAGGCTTCTGCCCGATCCTTGCAATTACTGCCTGTGAAAATTCTTTGGTGCCTACTTTTTCTTTGCTGACGCCATCCCTGAATATATCATATGTATGCACGCCGTCTTCAAGTGTTTTAAGCCATGCATTGTGTACTTTTGTAGCAATATCTGCCTGGTTAATATGTGCAAGCATTAATACAGCGCCAAGCAATAAACCGGATGGGTTTGCTGAGTTCTGTCCTGCTCTTCTTGGTGCTGAGCCGTGAATAGCTTCGAACATTGCGCATTTATCGCCAATGTTTGCAGAGCCGCAAAGTCCCACTGAGCCTGTCATCTGTGCTGTTACATCTGAAAGTATATCACCGTAAAGATTTTCCATTACAACCACATCAAATGTTTCGGGGGCTGTTGCAAGCTTTGCCGCGCCGATATCAACTATCCAGCTTTCTTTTTCAATATCAGGATATTCTTCGCCAACTTTATCAAATATTTTATGGAAAAGACCATCTGTGAACTTCATGATATTATCCTTCATAAAGCATGTAACTTTTTTCCTGCCGTTGGCTTTTGCATATTCAAAAGCATAGCGTATGATCTTTTCAGAGCCCGGTGATGAAATAAGCTTTAAGCCCTGCATTACCTGGTCAGTCTGCCTGTACTCAATTCCCGCATAAAGATCTTCTTCATTTTCTCTCATAATAACAACATCCATTATCGGGTGTTTTGTCAGTATGTATGGTGAGTAAGATACACATGGACGTACATTTGCATATAAGCCAAGGGTTTTTCTTGTTGCAACATTAAGGCTTTTAAAGCCGCCGCCCTGTGGAGTAGTTATAGGTGCTTTTAAAAATACTTTTGTTCTCAGTAATGAATCCCATGCAGTTGGTTCAATTCCTTCTGCAATACCTCTTCCGTAAACTTTTTCGCCAATTTCTATTACTTCTATATCAAGCTTTGCGCCGGCAGCCTGAATAATATCAAGCGTTGCCTGCATAATTTCGGGACCGATACCATCTCCATACGCTACTGTAATTGGAATATTTCCAGACATTTAATTTCCTTTCTCGGGAATATATTTATTTATTTTATTCAATTTCCGGTGTGAAGCTACAAATTTACTAATTTAAAGGGTAAAATTAAATGTAGAATTCAGGTTGGTAAAGGTAACTAAAACCCCGGTTTAATCATCTAAATATAAAATAATTCATTATTTGCCAATTTTCAGCATTTTCCGGTGTTATCTGGTCGGTTATACAGTATCGTGGATCATTGAAACCAGAGAACCATATATATATGAGATGTCATAGAATTCCTTTTTTCATTAAATTATCAAACCTGGCTTAAAAGATTTAAATTTAAATCTATATCGCTTTCAGAATTCTGCAGTAATCGTAATTATAAAATTTAAATAAATGAATAAAATAATTTCAGCTTATATTTTTATTTGTTTTTTAGCCTGTTGTAATTTATTTGCGCAAAGCGGCTGGCAGCAGCAATCAAGCGGTACAAACCAAACCCTGCTGGGGGCTGTAATGATATCCCAAAATACAGCTTATGTTTGCGGTGTAAGCGGAAAAATGCTAAAGACTACAAATGGAGGAAGTAACTGGATATCGCTAACTACAGGTACCGCCAGATTTTTGAGAAGCATTACAACGGATAATTCAGGAAGTATTTTTGCTGCAGGTGAGCTTGGCATAATACTTAAAAGTACAAATGGCGGTGTTAGCTGGTCAACTTTGAACAGCGGCACCAATAATACATTTGTTAACATCAGCTTTTATGATATAATGAACGGCACAGCCGTCGGTCTGAGCGGTACTGTACAAAGAACAACAGATGCAGGCTCAAGCTGGCAAACGCAATCAAGCGGCGTTAGTGTTGAGCTTACCGGTGTTCATTTTGTAAATAATACAACCGGATTTATTTCAGGATTCAATGGCAATATATTAAAGACAACAAATGCAGGCTCAAGCTGGAGTCAGTTAACAAGCGGTGTAACAAATGAATTAAGAGCAGTATACTTTACTGATATTAATACAGGTATAGTATGCGGTATTGGCGGAAAAATTTTGCGCACAACTGATTCCGGGAACAGCTGGAGCAATATTACAAGCGGAACCGGTAACGGTTTTTATTCAGTATTTTTTCCCAACAGTTCAACAGGTTATATTTCTGGCACTGGCGTTATACTGAAAACAACTAACAGCGGTTTAACATGGGCAAACCAGCC
>JAPUEV010000240.1 GCA_027492415.1 Ignavibacteria bacterium | reverse complement strand
GCTGGTAGAGCTGTATATTTTTCTTATGTTCTTCATATCCTTCAGCGTAACGGTGCGAGCCATCGCCTTTAGCTACAAAATACAGGTATTTATTCTGTTCGGGGTTTAGTGCAGCAAGTATTGAGCTAAGTCCCGGGTTATTTATAGGTCCCGGCGGCAGACCCTTGTACAAATATGTATTATACGGCGATTCAATTTTAAGATCACTGTAAAGAAGCCTGTTCTTATATCCGCCGGGCAGTACGTACTGTACGGTAGGATCAGCTTGAAGCTTCATCCCTTTTTTTATCCTGTTGTAATAAACTCCAGCTATAGTTTTCTTTTCGGGCTCATATCGTGTTTCACCTTCTACAATAGAGGCCATTGTGATAAGCTCTTTTAATGTAATGTTCTTTGTCTTCATTTCTTCACGCATCTCAGGGGTAATCTTCTTCCTGAAAGCATTTGCAAGCACAGAAATTACTTCTTTTTCCCTGTTCACTGAACTAAACTGGAACTGGTATGTATCGGGGAACAAATATCCTTCCAGATTTTCTGCTTCTATCCCAACAAGCTTAATTAAGCTGTCATTTTTTGCCTCTTCAACAAACCGGGCAGAATCTATCCCAATCTGTCTTTGAAGCAATCTTCCCATTTGCCTGATATTAAGCCCCTCGGGAATTGTAACTGTAACGGTTCTTATAATGGTTGGGTCAGTTATTGTCTTAAGGACATTCAGGTAAGTAAGTCCGTTCCCGAATTTGTATTCTCCGGGAATCAGGTTATCCTGGTAGCCAAACAGCCTGCCTAATGCGATGAAAAGGAATTTATTATAAATGACCTGGCTCTCTTCAAGCTTAACTGCAACAGAGCGGAGATTATCACCTTTAGTTATCTTTATTACAGCATCTGAATTCAGTGGATTGTAATTCCTGTTCAATAGTCCCATATGCAGTATAAAAAAAACTGCAAATGAAAATATGAAAACCGAAGGAAGAACAAATCTTTGATTCATGAACCGGTATTATTTAGTTTTTACAGAATCCTGTTTGATATTGCCTGCATCATTTAAACCTTTCATAAGCTTTACAGCCGTGGTATCGGAAGGATTATTCAGGATATATTTCCCTAATATATCTTTAGCTTCCGGAAGCTTATTCTGCGCTTTATACAGGTTACTTAATGAAAGGACTGCTTCACGGTATTCCGGGAAAATTTCAATTGCTTTAGCAAGGTTCTTTTCAGCTGATACCTGGTCATTTAATGCTGAATACAGATATGCTGCCATAAAATACGAGAGTGAACTGTTTGGGTCAAGCTGGATTACCTGTTTCATAACATTTAACGCCTGCTGGTACTGCTTAGCCGAAATAAGCTGGTTGGCATATTGTATACCGCTGTTTGCTTCTGCTGAAAGTATATGCGTTTTACCCTGCTGGTATTTGAAGACCTGCATAATTTCAAAGTTGTTTTCACCGGCAGAATATAATGCAGGCTGGTTAACAACCTGGAACCACTCTTTTAAAAATGCCATATATGAAACATTCTGAACCTTAAGCTGTTCCTCAACAAAGCCGTTGAATTCTTTTGTATTTAGCTTAGAAATGAATTCCGGATTTATGAGCCCAACAACATCAACTACTTTCCTGTTGGAGTAATATGCTATTGCGCCAACATCATGGGTAGCTATAATTGAGCCTTCAGGGGTATTGGCATTAAGCCATTTTGCTGTTTCTACCTGTCTTATATAAATGTGCCTGGATTGATCCTGGTAAACTTCTTTGTTGCTGTTGTAGCCGGCTGCAAAATAAACAATAGTGCCGGCAAGCAGAATAACATTTAAACCGTTAACCAGGTTCTTATCGGTGAGATATTTAGCGAACCACCTGAAAAATTCCCTGCCTCCATATACCGAAAGGATTATATAGAAAGGCAGTACAGGCATCATATACCTGCCAAAGCGGTGTGCATACGGTAATTTATACCAGTAAATGAAAATAAGTATCAGAATGAAAAGCAGGGCAGGGAGCATTTTATTATATTTCAGCTTAACTGTATCACTTAGCAGCCTGATCACCCCAAAAACAAAAGGAATGAAAATCAGCAGGTAAGCGCTTTCAGTGAAATACTCCCAAACTTCGAACTTCAGGAAATCTGTGCGGCTTCTGAATTCAGCAGAATAATATTTTACTTTAGCGCCGTAAGTATTTGGCAGCAGTGAGCCGGATATTGCAAGGTTCATAGCAAAGTATGCGCCAACAATGATACCGAAAATGAATGCTATCTTAATGAGGTCTTTCTTTTCAAAAAAAGTTACCTCAGCGTTCTCTTTGGGTGAGCGTTTCTGTAAATAGAGCCTTAGCAGGTAATCAATTGCAATTGCGGCAATAAAAGCAAGTGCGTCCGGGCGTGTCCAGAAAGTCAATCCAAGAGTAACAGCAAAACCGACTGCGTTCATCTTCCGGTAGTAATAATAACAGGCTACCAGCAGGAAGATATACAGTGTGGTTTCCATTCCCGTGACAGAAATAAAGTTAAGCCATTTATCAAGCACAAATAACAGTGATGCTCCAATAGTAAGCCAGTTTTCCTTAGGGAAGACATCACCGGAGAGCTTATAAAAATAAAATACAGATACTGCGAAGAAGATTATTCCCAATATATAGCTAAGCCACATTTCATTTTTTGTTATGAAAAATCCAGCAGCAAGTATAATAGTGTATATTGGGGAAGTAGAGCCTGCTGTAACAAGCTCATTCTTGAAATATGAGAAGCTGCCGTACTCTGCCAGATTTCTTGCAAACTGTAAATGTATCCACGGGTCATCAAGAGGGAAGCTGTTATAGTGATTTACTGAATATGCAAAAGAAATGTAGTAATATGGCAAAATCACCGAAAGTATCAGCAGGACTGAAATTACTACATAATTATATGGTGAAGCTATGTTTAGCCCAAATGTAATATCAACTTGGTTTTTCGCGTTTTTCTGTTGTTTTTCCTGTTTTTTTGCCGGTTTTGCCATTAAATATCTGTAAGCTATTCTAAGAATTATTGCGTATTAGCTCCAAAAATAGCAATATTTAGTGTGGTATTCAATTTAATAAGATAATAATTCCTAAGAAGGCTTTGCTTAAGATCAATAAAAAAGGAGGTTTCGAAAAACCTCCTTTACGATCTAAAACTTAAATTAATTATTTAATCAAAACTAGTTTTTTTGTATCTGTAAATTCACCGGCATTTATCCTGTAAAAATATACTCCGCTTGTCATTTCGGCTGCATTTAAAGTAACTGAGTATTTTCCGCTTTTCTGAAATTTATCAACAAGTGTATTTACTGTTCTTCCCAAAGCATCATAAATTACCAGGTTAACATAACCATCTTTTGCAATATCGTATTCTATTGCTGTTGACGGGTTAAACGGGTTGGGATAGTTTTGATGCAGTATGAATTCTGCGGGTATACTTGTGTTTATTCCTGCTGAAAGCGGTGAATCGGCAGTATCAATGAATATATTATATATCTCACCGCCATTGCCGAAACCCCTGGCATGAATCTTTTTGCCGCTGGTTACAACTGTGCTGCCGTTTGCTGAAACATTACACCAGAAAAATGAACCGGGAGTATTAACCCCGAATATAGGAACTGCTGCAGGTATACTTGTTTTGAATACTAACAGATCATTATTTACATTGTTCAGATCTCCCCATGTTGATGCTGCAAGTATTTTGCCATCTTTTGAAAATGATACACATGTAACTTCATCGCCGCAGCCGGAATATGTCCATAATGGAGTTGAGCTTGACGAATTGAATAATTTAACTTTTCCGTCATAGTTACTGCCTCCCAGGAAATTAAGTGTACCGCAGGCAATTTTGGTGCCGTCATAGCTTATATCAACAGCGCTCATCCATGTACTGCCGCCATCGGCATGCTGCCAAACGAAGTTATATGTTGAACCATTCCACTGGTAAACTCTCATAATACCGCTGTAATTTATTGTCGCAATATAATTCCCGTTTCCGCTGATTGCCTGGGGGAATTGTGTTCCGCTTGATGAGCTTGGATTTACACTGCCTGAATAAATGAGCTGGCCTGTAAATGTATTGAACACGTAAAATCCAAGGTATGTGTTAACAATAACAAGTGAGTCATTTCCTGACATTTCCATACCCTGAATGCCGGCCCCGCCTGTTACAGTCTGCCCAACCCTGTATCTCCAAACCCAGTTAGTCGAATTCCTGTTGAACCCGAAGATCCAGCTTGAATCGTTCCTGGATGCACATGCCACTATAAATCCGCCGTCTCTTGTAATATCAACAGGACCTGCAATGCCCGTATCAGGCAGCTGGGTTTCAAGGTTAAAATTAAAAACAGGTGTATTTGATGAGCGGTTAAAAATTAAAATATTATGATATGTACCTGCTACTATATAGCCACCGGTATCGGATACTGCGGTATAATTGATATTAGAATTAGCATGTGCAGGATACTCCCACAAAGGAATATTTGAATTATTATCGTAAATTGAGACTCTCTTTGAATTCAGGTCCCAGCCAATTGACTGATACATACCGTTTGAGCTGGTTTGGCAAACATCGCCAATTGCTATTGGGTCAGTAAATGCCCACCTGACTGCTGAATTATTAAGTAAATTCTGCTGCGGGTTTACTATAGGCGAATAGTAATTACCATCAGGCTCATTTACAGTTACAATTCTTGTATTAACAGTTCCGTTACTGTAATCAAATTGTTTTTCTGTGTGGGGCAGTGAGCTGTTTATCTGCTGTGAATATTGCTGTATTGTGAAAAAGATGGATGAAATTACAAACAGTAAAATAATTTTGTTCATAATTTTAGCTGTAATTTTATTAGAAATTATTAAATTTATGAATACATTTTAATATAAATTTAATATAAATGCAATTTAATACTGTATACTGCCAATAAAAAAAGGGAGCCATAAGCTCCCTTTTTAAACTACTAAATTTTGTAAAATTATTTTACAAGTGTAAGTTTCTTTGTATCTTTAAAAATATTTCCTGATTCTGTTCTTGCTTCAATGCTGTAAACATACATGCCTGAGCTTAAACCTTTAGCGTTCATATCAACTGAATATGTTCCGGTTGAGTAATCGCTGTTAACAAGCTCCATAACTTCTTTGCCAAGCATATCATAAACTTTAAGTGTTACAAAGCTTCTTTCAGGAACAGAGAAGTTTATCTTTGTTGAAGGATTGAACGGGTTCGGATAGTTCTGTGATAATGAGAAGTTTTCAGCAACCTGGGTAATAGGTGTAATACCAACTAAGTTACCCCATGTTTTGAATACACGGATACCATCAATAAGCACAACAGGCGCATTTGCGGCAGAACCCTGTCTTAAAGCTACTCTTCTGATATTACTTGCATCACCAATAGCCTGTGTTACAGGACCTACCAGCGGAGCAGGCTCTGATCCCGGGATTGCGCCTGAATAAACAAACAGGCTTACTTCATCATTATTGGTACCGTCAACAAATGTATATTTTATTATTACAACGTATGTCGTTCCATAAGTATATATAGGGTTAGCATAAACTAAAGGACTTGTTGCCTTTGCAATACCTAACCTGAAACCGCCTGTTGTATCTTTAGCATAAAACCTGCCTGTGTAGTTGCTGGTTGAGTTATCAGGAAGCAGTGCAAAGAAATAATCGCCAGCAGCAGCTGTGGAATCAACTCTTAGCATAAATGATACATAAACATTTCCTGTTGAATCACCTACACCAGCAAACTGTTTGTAAGCATCCTGGCCGGTACGCTGTACCAGTGCTGAATTACCGATATTTGACTGCGGGTATCCTGAAAATATTAAGCCGGGTGTTGCTACATTAAGTACGTTTGTATTACCGCCGCTGAATGATACCCATCCATGAGCACCCAATGAGTCACCTGCGGTGTAGTTAAAATCCTCTGTCATTAAGATCTGGCTTGATGCTCTTTCAACGATTGCAAGTGAAAGTAATGCCATAAAAAGAAGTAATAGACTTCTCATAAATTCATCTCCTTTAAATTATAAGATATATGTTTTTTTGAATATACAAATATAAGCATTTTGAGATTAATTAACCGTGAGGAAATTGTTAAGAATTAGTTGTGAAATATGCAAAAATTAGCTGAAATCAGGGTTTTTGATGAAAAAATATACTGTAAACAGGTGAATACCACGTATTTGTTAAAATCTTAACGATTTATTGATTTTATTTTTTCCAGATATTTCTTGATAAGTACTTCGTAATCTTCTGTGTAGTTTTCTTTCTGGATCTCAAGCGCATCCTGGTTGATACCGTTAATGATATTTGGCCTTGATATAACTATTTCAGATGGTGAAGTTCTGTCAAAGTTCTTGCCCGGCCTTGATTCACGCTTCTGCTCAAAATCTTTTTCACGGGTTGATAGCTGGAAATCAAGCATCCTTGAAAGAATTTTTTCCTGCCTTTTTTTAGTTTCAGGGGTAACGTTATTTTCCTGCAGGTCTTTGATAATTTCCTGCATATCTTTTTGCACCTGGTCAAGGTTACCCAATAGCTTCTTGCCTTCAGATTCCTGCTGCTTTTTAAACTCTTCATTAAGCTGGTTCACACCGTCTTTTATCTGCTGCTGTTCGGTTGCAAGCTTCTGCATCTGCGCCATCTGTTCCTGAGAAAGCTTTCCTTCATTGCCGTTGGGGTTCATACCCTGCATCTGCTGGTTAAGCTGCTGCTGTTTTGATATCATCTGCTGCAATTGCTGTAATAACTGCTGCAGACCCATTCCGGGTTTTTTCCCATTGCCGGGCTTACCATTCTGGCACATCTGCTGCATTTTTTCCGCGGCTTTATCAAGCGATTCCTTTGCGTTGCCCTGTGACTTGTTCGCGTTCTTGCCGTCTTTTTTGCTTAACCGGTCAGATGCTTTCTGCATTTCATTGAAAGCATCACCCAGGTTTTTGCTCATCATCGGGCTCATACCCATTTGCTCGGCCATGCTCATCATTTCTTCTGTCAGGTTTGATAGATCATTCTGCAGCTTATCCTGCTGCTGTTTATTTTCCTGGAACTCCTTTGCATCGCTATCTTTATCAAGCTCTTCTGACTGCTGCATAAGCTCGCCCTGGCGCTTTGACATTTCCTTCAGCTTATCAAGGTACTCCTGCATTTTCTTCATCAGCTGCTGGTTTTCCTGCTCCATCATATTCTGCAGCATATCCTGCATCTGCTGGTTCATATCATTCATATCTTTTGAAAGCTCTTCTTCGTTCTTCTGTGACTGCTCTTTGTTGCCCTGCTGCAGGCTTTGCTGGTTATTCTGCATTTTCTGCTCAAGCATTTTCTTCATAATTTCCTCAAGCATTTTCTGCATTTCTTTGCTCATCTTCTGGTCGCCGTTCTTCTTCATGCTTTCGCCAAGCTCTTTCATCTGCTTCTGGAAATCCTGCATATCCTGCTTGATATTTTCCTGCTTCTTTGACTGGTCATTCATGCTGTTCTTATCGTTCTTATCGGTATTCTTAGTCTCTTCCTTAAGCGCATCCTGTTTCTTTGTCATGTCATCCATCTTCTGGGTCATCTCGCCCAGCTTCTGCTCGTTCATTATCTTGGTCAGCAGCTCCAGGGTCGTTTCAAGGGACTTCTTAAAATTCTCGTCGTCAAACTTGAAGTTCTTCATTGCTTCCTTAAGCTGGTCTTTGTTCATATTCTTCATAGCTTCCTGAAGCTTCTTTAAGGCATCGCGGAGCTCCTGTGAATCTATCTTCTGGAACATCTTCTGCAGCTCCATATATTTATCCAGAGTTTCCTTGGAAAGCTGGCTGTTCTGCTGAAGCTCTTTCATCAGGTCTTCCATCTTCTGCTGGGTATTGTTAAGGTTATTCTGGATATTTTCCATCTTCTGCTGCATTTCCTGGTTCTTCTTTGGGTCGTTGAGCCCCATTTCCTCGGGATTCTTTTCCATCTTTTCCTTCAGCTCATCAAGCTCCTGCTTTAATTCCATTGCATCATCAAACGCTGATTTCAGTGAGCTTTCAACCTCATCCTTGGTCTTTTCGGTTTTCTTCATTAATGATTCGATCGAAGGATAAATAAGCCTCTTTGTTTCGCTTCTGGTTAATTTGGGACCGCTGAATCCATCGTTATCATAAATTTCCACAAAATATTCTACAACATCTTCTGAGCCCAGGTTCAGGGATGATAAATTCCACATATACGGCACTTCAAGCCCGGTAGCATCTGTGTTCTTTATGGGAATTTCAGCAAACCGGTAATCTTTATCCGTGGGTCCGTATTTGGAGCTCACGGTTTTGTAGCCAAGCCTCATTTTTGTGAAGCCAAAATCATCTGTTACACGGGTACGAACAAGAAGCTCACGCTTACCCTGAACATTTACATCGCTGTTATCAGGTTCAATAATTGATACGTTAGGGAACTGGTCAGGGAATACCCTTACAGTATATTGTTTCGGATTTACCGCTGAGAGCTCTTTGCCGTTAAAATCCTTAATTACATTTACAGTAAACGTTCCGTTTGATGAGGCCACAAATGAACCGCGTGCTGATTTGCCGGTAATTTCCATTCCTGCCGGGGCTGTAGCCCCCGCAAACTGTATCATTGAACGTGTCAGGTCATCTGATGCTTCGAGCTCTACATACACAGTGCTTCCGGCAATTGTAGTAATTTCGCTTCCTTCAATTACTCTTGATGGCAGCCTGGTATATGCAGGCGGGTAGACGGTTATTTTAACACTCTTAATAACAGGTTTGTTTGTAATGGAAACGGTGTATGAGCTGCTTCTTACTCCGCGGTATTCAAACCAGTAAACTGTTTGTGAATTGATATTCTTAATAGTGGCTTTAAACTCATTGGTGCCTGCAGCTTTTACCTTTTCGTCATTTTCTGAAATTTCGATCCCGTCATTAGTGACTTCTTTTGTATGGATAGTAATTTCATCAGTGGTGTAATTAGGGTCATAGAATTTTATTAAAGCTGTTACATCAAGATCTTCACCTTTGGAAAGCTCAACATTGCCGGGTTTAACATCAAAGGCTATGCCAAGCGAGTTATCAATAAAGGTAAAATTATAATTAACTATCCTGTTGGCTGCAGCAAGGAAAGTATTCGGGAAAGCGAACATTAAAATTGTGAAAATGCTGAATGCTGAAACGAAAAATATCAGCAGGGAAGTGTTTTTTTTGAAAGTTATTATACTTTTAAAATCGAGAGGTTTTGCCTTTTCGTTTACCTGGCTTATAGTTTCCGAGGCAAGATCATTTGAAAAAATGTGATCATTTTTTATTGTGTAATCATATAGCTGAATTGCGTTGAGCAGGTTATCTTTTATTTCGGGGTATGAGCCGCCTATCTTCCGGGCATAGCGCTTGATGTTCTCGCTTTGTGAGAGCTTTGAGTATGAATTGAACAGGCTAATTAAAACCATTACAGCAGTTGCGGCAAAAGAAGAAATGAATCCAAAGAAAATTACTTTGCGAAGGGTAGTGGACAGCTCAAAAATTGCTTCGAGGCTTACAAACACAAACGCCAAACATGTGAATACCAATAGCATTAATATTGTATGGCGTAACGCCGTGAACAGGGCATCCTTTTTACCGACATCAGATATCCTTGTTAAAAAGCTTCGGTATGTAAGCTCTAAACTGCTCATAATATTATGTTTAGAGGGCTTGTAATTTGCGGTTTATTGATGGTTTCTTTACCTATTTAAGCCTAATTATGCTAATATTGTTCCCAAAATGCAAGATAAATTATGAGGCTCAAAAACAGAATATTTTCAGGCAATAATTATAAATTGATATCATTATATTTGCCCATGAAATATTTCATTCCATATATTCTTACCTATAATTGTGATATTTATTATAAGTTGCGGTGAAAATATAGTAGTTGTTGGTGATAGCACTGTTAAAGCAGTCGTTGCCAGCAACGGGAAAGTTTTAATTGCAGCACGAAATCATTAACATTTAACAGAATAAACAAAATGAGCAATATACCATTTCAAACAATAGACTGGACTTCAATTGAAAAAGTTGAATATAAAGGAGAAACAGGAACAGCACTTTGGCAGTCAATACAAATTGAGGGAATCAGAATACGGTTAGTAGAATATTCAAACGGATATTTAGCGGATCATTGGTGTCAAAAAGGACACATTGTTCATTGTTTAGAGGGGGAATTTATCAGTGAACTAAGCTCAGGTGAAAAAATTAAGCTCTCAAAAGGTGAAACATACATAGTCTCTGATGAACTTAGTTCCCATCGTTCTGTTTCTGCAAATGGCGTTAAGCTTCTTATTATAGACGGTGACTTTTTGAAAAATAGTTAGAGAATTAATAAAATTA